>NZ_JBICII010000095.1:0-125457 GCF_043101865.1 Pseudomonas sp. zjy_15 | reverse complement strand
GATGGCGCACAACCTCGGACCTGCGCAATACCTATGGGAGCGGGCGTGCTCGCGAAGAGGCCAGCACGGGTTTCAAACCAACCGCTGCCCCGACACTGCCGGGTGATACAGCGGTTGAACCTTGTTCCCAGCCGGGTCCAACAGGTGGAAGCTGCGTGCGCCGTCACCGTGATTGAACGGTCGGTCGAGCAAGGTCACGCCATGAGCCTTGAAGTACTGGTACCAGGCTTCCAACTCCTCCACGCTGTCGACAATGAATCCATAGTGATCCAGGGTCTGTAACCCGTTGGCCGCTCCTGCCCCACGCCCAAGCGACAGGTTGTCGTTACCGCAGGTGAGGTACACCAGGTCCTCATTGGCGCGATTCAGCACTTCCATACCCAGCACATCGACGTAGAAGCGTTCACATTCTTCCAGGTTGGGCACCAGCAGGGCGATGTGGCGCAGGCCATTCAGGCGGCCAGGGCGTGCAGGCAATTCGGACATTGGCGGAGCTCCACTTTTGTATACAATTAATTATTGAATTTAAAACAAAAGGAGCCCTTTGTGTATAGCCTGTTCATCAAGACCCGAGTGAAACCTGGATGCGCCGACGCGTTCCTGAGTGCAATCAAAGTCAATGCCGCAGCTTCCGTGGCGAGTGAGCCAGGCTGCCTGGTGTTCGATGTGTCGCAGGATCGGGTCGACCCGGAGCTGATCTATCTCTACGAAATCTACCGCGATGATGCTGCGTATGAAGCGCATACCCAGACCGCGCACTTTCGCGACAGCCGGCCATTGGTGGAACCGCTGATCCTTGAGCAGGAATGCTTCGAAAGCGATGTGATCGCGCGCAACCCGGTGTATTGAGCGCAAGACAAAGCCCTGGCACGGGCCAGGGCTTTGATGGAGGTGGCCAAATCCATTTGGCCGACGGGACATTCCTTATTCGGCTTTCAGGCCGTCAGACATCACGCTCTTGACGCCTTTGATGTTCTTGGTAATGCGTACCGCTTCTTCTTTCTGCGATTCGGTAACCTTCACGTCAGAAGACAGGGACACAACACCTTGGCTGGTCTCGACTTTGATGTCGCTGCCTGGGATACCTTTTTCAGTCAGCAGGTCAGCTTTGACCTTGGTAGTGATCCAAGTGTCGGAGCCCTCTTGCTTGGCGTTGTCAACGGTGTTGGCCGCCAACATGACTGGAGCCTGGGTTGGCTCAGCGGCGAATGCACCGTTAGCCATGGTCAGGGTCAGAGCGGTAGCAGTAGCGGCAGCAATGGCGAACTTCTTCATGTGGGTCACTCCTGTTTTTCGAAAGGTCTGCGCCGTATGTCCTGGCGGCAGGTATGAAGGTAGTTGCACGGGCTGTGCCAGCTTTGCCACTTCTATTATTTCCTTTTAAATCAATCAGTTAGCAAAAAAACATCACTTCGATGGTCGTGCATTTTGCAATCAGCGCGGTAAACCTGCATGCAAGATGCAAGTCCGCAAAAGGTTCCCGTCGCCCATGAAAAAAGGCCCCGAAGGGCCCTTTCTCTGTAGCGTGTGTCGCTTAAACGCCCGAGGCCTTGGCCGCAGCAACGTCCTTGATCGAAAGCTTGATACGGCCGCGGTTGTCCACGTCCAGTACCAACACTTCGACTTCCTGGCCTTCTTTCAGGATGTCGGTGACTTTCTCGACGCGAGCATCGCTCAGCATGGAGATGTGCACCAGTCCGTCCTTGCCAGGCAGGATGTTGACGAAGGCGCCGAAGTCGACAATGCGCTCAACCTTGCCGACGTAGATCTTGCCGATCTCGGCCTCAGCGGTGATGCCCAGGATGCGCTGCTTGGCAGCATCTGCCGCTTCCTTGGTTTCGCCGAAGATCTTGATGGAGCCGTCGTCTTCGATGTCGATCGAAGCCTTGGTCTCTTCACAGATGGCGCGAATGGTGGCGCCGCCTTTACCGATGACGTCGCGGATCTTGTCCGTGTCGATCTTCATCGCGATCATGGTCGGGGCGTTGGCCGACAGTTCGGTACGCGACTGGCCAATGATCTGGTTCATCTGGCCGAGGATGTTCAGGCGCGCTTCCAGGGCTTGGCCCAGGGCGATTTCCATGATCTCTTCGGTGATGCCGTTGATCTTGATGTCCATCTGCAGCGCGGTGACGCCTTTGGCGGTACCGGCTACCTTGAAGTCCATGTCGCCCAGGTGGTCTTCGTCACCCAGGATGTCAGTCAGGACTGCGAACTTGTCGCCTTCCTTGACCAGGCCCATGGCGATACCGGCAACCGGCGCCTTCATCGGCACACCGGCGTCCATCAGGGCCAGGGATGCACCGCAGACCGAAGCCATGGAGCTGGAGCCGTTGGATTCGGTGATTTCCGAAACCACGCGGATGGTGTACGGGAACACGTCAGCAGCAGGCAGCATGGCCTGAACCGAACGGCGGGCCAGACGGCCGTGGCCGATTTCGCGACGGCCAGCACCGCCCATGCGGCCACACTCACCTACCGAGAACGGTGGGAAGTTGTAGTGCAGCATGAAGGGGTCTTTCTTCTCGCCTTCGAGGGTGTCCAGCAACTGGGCATCACGGGCAGTACCCAGGGTCGCAACGACCAGGGCCTGGGTTTCGCCACGGGTGAACAGTGCCGAACCGTGAGTTTTTGGCAGCACACCCACTTCGATGTTCAGCGGGCGTACAGTCTTGGTGTCGCGGCCGTCGATACGAGGCTTGCCGTTGACGATGTTTTCGCGAACGGTGCGGTATTCGATTTCGCCGAAGATGTCTTTTACTTCGGAAGCCGAAGGCTGGCCTTCTTCACCGGAGAACTTGGCAACCGCCTGGTCACGCAGCTCACCCAGACGCGCGTAGCGGTCGGCCTTGACGGTGATGGTGTAACCCTGCGAAACCGCTTCGCCGAACTCGGCGCGGATAGCATTGAACAGCTCGGTGTTGGCAACGGCAGGTTTCCAGTCCCAAGTCGGCTTGCCAGCTTCGGCAGCCAGCTCTTTGACAGCCTGGATAACAGCCTGGAATTCGTCGTGGGCGAACAGTACGGCACCCAGCATCTGGTCTTCGGTCAGCTCTTGAGCTTCCGACTCAACCATCAGTACAGCATCGGAGGTACCGGCAACGACCATGTCCAGGCTCGAGGCAGCCAGCTGCTCGTAGGTCGGGTTCAGCAGGTAGCCAGTGCTTTCGTGGAAGGCAACGCGGGCAGCGCCGATCGGGCCTTCGAACGGAATACCGGAAATGGCCAGGGCAGCCGAGGTACCGATCATCGCAGCGATGTCCGGATCAGTCTTCTTGCTGGTGGAAACCACGGTGCAGACGACCTGCACTTCGTTCATGAAGCCTTCCGGGAACAGCGGACGGATCGGACGGTCGATCAGGCGCGAGGTCAGCGTCTCTTTCTCGGAAGGACGGCCTTCACGCTTGAAGAAGCCACCTGGGATCTTGCCAGCGGCGTAGGTCTTTTCCTGGTAGTGAACCGACAGCGGGAAGAAACCCTTGCCTGGATCAGCCTGTTTGGCGCCTACCACAGTCACCAGCACGGTGACGTCGTTGTCGACGGTAACCAGCACGGCGCCGGTTGCCTGACGGGCAATACGGCCCGTTTCGAGAGTGACGGTCGATTGACCGAACTGGAAAGTCTTGATTACCGGGTTCACGGTTTCCTACCTTTTTCAGTGGCTCTTGGGGGAACTGGTTTCTTGCGAATTCTTGGGCAGAACGGGGAATCGGCCCCATTGACCGTCCAGATACAACACGAGGCTGGGAGCCTGGCACCAAGCGGAAAAACCGCTCAGCATAGCCAGGCTGCCAACCTCGGAGATACGCGTGGCATGTCCAACGGCAGCGCTGCAAAACAGCCCTGCCGAAGCCTGCGACACCCCACGCACACCACTGACCAGGCCGCTATTAGCGACGCAGGCCCAGGCGACCGATCAGGGCGCTGTAACGAGTGGTGTCTTTGCCCTTCAGGTAATCCAGCAGCTTACGACGCTGGTTGACCATACGGATCAGACCACGACGGGAGTGGTGGTCTTTATCGTTGGCCTTGAAGTGGCCTTGCAGCTTGTTGATGTTGGCGGTCAGCAGAGCAACCTGCACTTCCGGGCTACCGGTATCGCCGGCGGCTTGCTGATATTCGGCAACGATCTGAGCTTTTTCTTCAACGCTGAGGGCCATTTGGCTTCTCCTGATAACGGATCCCGCATGCGGGGTCCAATAGGCCAGGGACAAATCCCTGTATTAATAAAAAAGGTGTGACCGTGCCTACTGACAGCCACCCTTGATGCCGTGGGGCTCGGCAACTGCCTGGCCCCGCGGTTTCGGTCATTCCGACCGAATCAGCCGACGCGGCGCAATGCGCCCGTCTTCGCTCACTTCACCGATACCGATGAAGCGCGCATTGTGATCCTGTACCCGGACCATGCCAAATTGTGGCGCGTCCGGCGCGCGTACCGCCTGCCCATGCAGCCAGTAGAACGCACTGTGTTCCGACAGGCTGACCAACGGCCAGTCCTGCAGCCCGCTGTCCGATGGCATCAGGAAGCGGTCGAGCGCTTCGTTGCCACCTTCGGCATGGGCCTGTTCGAGTTCCTCGAGGGTGACCGTCTGTGCCAGCGCAAAGGGCCCTGCCTGGGTCCTGCGCAGCTCGGCGACATAGGCGCCGCAACCAAGGGCTTCACCGATATCCTCCACCAGCGTGCGGATATAGGTACCTTTGCTGCATCCTACGCTCAGCCGTGCACGGGTGCCTTCGCACTCGAGCAACTCCAAGCGGTTAATAGTAACAGAACGCGCCTCGCGCTCCACTACCTCTCCTGCACGTGCCAGTTTGTACAACGGCTGGCCATCACGCTTGAGCGCCGAGTACATCGGCGGTATCTGGCTGATCGGGCCGCGAAAACGTGGCAGCAGCGCCTCGATGTCGGCGCGACCAACGGTCACGTCGCGGGTCTGCAGCACCTCACCCTCGGCATCGCCGGTGTTGGTAGTCTGCCCCATCTGCATGACGGTTTCGTAGCCCTTGTCGGAATCGAGCAAGTACTGCGAAAACTTGGTCGCTTCACCGAAACACAGCGGCAACACGCCGGTCGCCAGCGGGTCGAGGCTACCGGTATGGCCGGCCTTTTCCGCATTCAGCAGCCAACGCACCTTCTGCAAGGCGGCATTGGAAGTGAAGCCCAGCGGCTTGTCGAGCAGGATGATGCCGCTGACATTGCGGCGGATACGTTTGACCTGGGCCACCGCTTACTCCTTGGTGTCCGACTCGTCGGCATCCTTGTGCAGGCGGTCTTCGGCCACTGCACGCTCGATCAGCGCCGACAGGTGCACACCACGGCTGACACTTTCATCGAAATGGAAGTGCAGCTGCGGCACGCTGCGCAGTTGCATCGAACGCCCCAGGTGCAGACGCAGGAAGCTGGCGGCGCTATTCAATGCCTTGAGCGACTGCTGCACGGCATCCGGGGTTTCCTCGCCCATGACGGTGATGAACACCTTGGCATGGCCCAGGTCACGGCTTACGTCCACGGCGGTGATGGTCACCAGACCGACACGCGGGTCCTTGACTTCGCGACGGATCAGCTCGGCCAGCTCGCGCTGCATCTGATCGCCAATACGTTGGGTACGGCTATATTCTTTGGCCATTCTTGCTACCTGTAACTTAAAGCGGCAAACGCCCGGACAGACGAATGCCTGACCGGGCGCTACCTGAAGAGGTACCGCAAGCCGCCCTGTAGCAGGCGCTTGCGGCTCGCTCGCCCTTAAAGGGTACGAGCCACCTGGACTTTCTCGAAGACTTCGATCTTGTCGCCGACCTTGACGTCGTTGTAGCTCTTGACGCCAATACCGCACTCCATGCCCGAACGGACTTCGGAAGCATCGTCCTTGAAGCGACGCAGCGATTCCAGCTCGCCTTCGAAGATCACAACGTCATCGCGCAGTACGCGGATCGGACGGTTGCGGTACACGGTACCCTCGATGACCATACAGCCAGCGATGGCGCCGAACTTCGGCGAACGGAACACGTCACGTACTTCGGCGACACCCAGGATGTTCTCGCGAACATCGCTGCCGAGCATGCCGGTCAGGGCCTTCTTGACGTCTTCGATGATGTCGTAGATCACGTTGTAGTAACGCATATCCAGACCTTCCTGCTCGACGATCTTGCGCGCACCGGCATCGGCACGCACGTTGAAGCCGAACAGTACTGCATTCGAAGCCAGCGCCAGGTTGGCATCGCTCTCGGTGATACCACCGACGCCACCACCAATCACGCGCACTTGCACTTCGTCGTTGCCCAGGCCGCCGAGCGAACCCTGCAGCGCTTCAAGAGAACCACGCACATCGGTCTTGAGAACGATGTTGAGGGTTTTCTTCTCTTCCTGACCCATGGTCTCGAAGATGTTTTCCAGCTTGCCGGCGTGAGCACGGGCCAGCTTGACCTCGCGGTACTTGCCTTGACGGAACAGGGCAACTTCACGGGCTTTCTTCTCGTCGGCAACCACGGACAGCTCGTCACCGGCTTCCGGAGTACCGTCCAGGCCGAGGATCTCGACCGGGATCGACGGGCCGGCTTCCTTCACAGGCTTGCCGTTCTCGTCGAGCATGGCGCGTACGCGGCCATAGTTGGAACCGCACAGGACCATGTCGCCCTGACGCAGGGTACCGTCCTGAACCAGGATGGTCGCCACCGGGCCACGGCCCTTGTCCAGGCGCGATTCGACGACCACACCACGACCTGGCGCGGTCGGGGTAGCGGTCAGTTCGAGGATCTCGGCCTGCAGCAGCACGGCTTCGAGCAGTTCGTCGACACCGGTACCCATCTTCGCCGAAACCTTGACGAACGGCGTGTCACCACCCCAGTCCTCGGAGGTAACGCCTTCGACGGACAGCTCGTTACGGATGCGATCGAGGTCAGCACCTGGCTTGTCGATCTTGTTCACCGCAACGACCAGCGGAACACCGGCTGCCTTGGCATGCTGAACGGCTTCGCGGGTTTGTGGCATCACACCGTCGTCCGCCGCCACCACCAGGATGACAATGTCGGTCGCCTTGGCACCACGGGCACGCATCTGGGTAAACGCAGCGTGACCTGGGGTATCGAGGAAGGTGACCATGCCGCGGTCGGTTTCCACGTGGTAGGCACCGATGTGCTGGGTAATACCACCGGCTTCGCCAGCGGCAACCTTGGCACGACGGATGTAGTCGAGCAGCGAGGTCTTACCATGGTCAACGTGACCCATGACGGTAACCACCGGCGCACGCGACTCGGTCTGGCCTTCGAACTTCAGCGATTCGGCCAGGGAGTCTTCCAGGGCGGTGTCGCTGACCAGCGTGACCTTGTGGCCCAGCTCTTCGGCGATCAACTGAGCGGTTTCCTGGTCGAGCACCTGGTTGATGGTGACCGGGGTGCCCATCTTGAACATGAACTTGACCACTTCAGCGCCTTTGACGGACATCTGGTTGGCCAGCTCGGAGACCGTGATGGTCTCGCCGATGGTCACGTCACGGATGACAGGGCCGGTCGGGTTCTGGAAGCCATGCTGGTTACGCTTTTTCAGCTTGCTCTTGCCACCACGACCACGACGAGCGCCATCGCTCTCTTCGTCAGTAGTGCGGGGAGCGGCACGCGGAGTCGGCGCTTTTTCCTTCTCCTTGACCTTGACCTTGATCGACACGCGAGGCGCCTCGCCACGACGACGGTCGTCATCACGGGTACGGCTTTCGTTGCGACGGGTCTCGTCTTTCTTGCGCTCGGCAGCACGGGCTGCGGCGTCTTCAGAAGCCGGGGCGTCTGCGACTACCGGGGCCGGAGCAGCGGCAGGAGCCGGCTCTGGCTTGGCGGCAGGCGCAGGGGCGGCTGCAGCGGTACCGGCGGCCTGACGGCGAGCCTGCTCTTCATTGCGCTGGCGAACTTCGGCCTCGACCTTGTCGCGAGCGGCATTTTCAGCCGCACGGCGCTCATCTTGCTCACGCTTCTGCTCAGCCTGGATTTCTTCAGGGCTGCGCTGAACGAAAACTTTCTTCTTGCGTACTTCTACGCTGATGCTTTTGCTACCGGCGACACGCAGGGTGCTGGTGGTTTTGCGCTGCAAGGTAATCTTGCGCGGCTCTTCCGCCTTGCTCTTGTGGCTGCTTTTCAAATGAGTCAGCAGGGTCTGCTTCTCATTGTCGGTCACTACCTGACCGGCGTCGGTGTGCGGCAGACCTGCCTCACGCATCTGCTGCAGCAGGCGCTCTACCGGTGCCTCGACCTCTTGGGCCAGTTCTTTCACCGTGACTTGCGTCATGCACTTCTCTCCTCAGGCCGCGCCTAATTACTCGAACCAGTGGGCTCGGGCGGCCATGATCAACTTGCCGGCACGCTCTTCGTCGATGCCGTCGATGTCGAGCAGATCGTCGATCGACTGCTCGGCCAGGTCTTCGCGGTTAACCACGCCGCGCACCGCCAGTTCAGCCGCCAGGTCTTTGTCCATGCCCTCAAGGGAGAGCAGGTCTTCGGCCGGGTGGGCGTCTGCCAGTTTTTCTTCGGTAGCGATGGCCTTGGTCAACAAACGGTCCTTGGCTCGAGCGCGGAGCTCATTGACGATGTCTTCGTCAAAGCCATCGATGTTGAGCATTTCTTCCAACGGTACGTAGGCAATTTCTTCAAGGCTGGTGAAGCCTTCGTCGACCAGCACTTGGGCCAGCTCCTCGTCGACTTCCAGTTCTTCGATGAAATTGCGCAGGATGTCACCGGTTTCGGCCTGTTGCTTGGCCTGGATGTCCTTTTCGGTCATCACGTTCAGGGTCCAGCCGGTCAACTGACTGGCCAGGCGAACGTTCTGACCGCCACGGCCAATGGCCTGGGCCAGGTTGTCCTCGGCGACGGCGATGTCCATGGCATGGGCATCTTCATCAACGATGATCGCCGCGACTTCAGCCGGCGACATGGCGTTGATGACGAACTGCGCCGGGTTATCGTCCCAAAGGACGATATCCACACGCTCACCACCCAGCTCCCCGGATACGGCCTGGACGCGCGAACCACGCATGCCAATGCAGGCACCTTGCGGATCGATACGCTTGTCCTTGGAGCGGACGGCAATCTTGGCTCGCGAACCCGGATCACGGGAAGCAGCCATGACTTCAATGAGGCCCTCGGCAATTTCCGGCACTTCAATGCGGAAAAGCTCGATCAGCATCTGCGGCGCGGTGCGCGACAGGATCAGCTGTGGGCCACGGTTTTCGGTGCGAATTTCCTTGAGCAGCGCACGCAGGCGCACGCCAACACGGAAGGTTTCGCGCGGAATGATGTCTTCGCGGGCCAGCAAGGCCTCTGCGTTGTTGCCCAGGTCAACGATGACGTTGTCGCGGGTAACCTTTTTTACGGTACCGGAGATGATCTCGCCAACGCGCTCACGGTAGGCATCGACCACCTGGGCACGCTCGGCCTCACGGACCTTCTGCACGATGACCTGCTTGGCGGTCTGGGCGGCAATACGACCGAACTCGATGGACTCGATCTTCTCTTCGATCACGTCACCGACCTTGGCTTCAGGGTGGGTGTCCTTGATCTTGTCCAGCCAGGTCTCGATCGCCGGATCATCAAGATCGGCTTCGTCGACCACGGTCCAGCGACGGAAAGTCTCGTAGCTACCCGTGTGGCGGTTGATTTCCACACGAAGGTCGACTTCGTCTTCAAAACGTTTTTTGGTTGCAGTGGCCAGGGCCACTTCCAGCGCTTCGAAAATGACGCCGGGCGGTACACCTTTTTCGTTGGATACCGATTCAACAACCAGCAGTACTTCTTTGCTCATCGTACGCCTCGCCTTGCGCAAGCCATTGGGCCCGGATAGTCCGCCGGGCCCGGCACGTCTCAGTCAAAACTGGGAATAATATTGGCCTTGTCGATCGAGTCGATCGGTAACAGGAACTCCTGATTGTCCACCTGGACCACCACATCCTGCTCCTCCACACCGCGGAGAAGGCCCTGGAAGTTACGACGACCCTCGAAGGGTGAGCGCAGCTTGATCTTCACTTGTTCGCCGGCATGCGAGGCAAACTGTTCCAGCGTGAACAGTGGGCGATCCATGCCTGGAGAAGACACCTCGAGGGTGTACTCACTGCTGATTGGATCTTCTACATCGAGGATTGCGCTGGCCTGACGGCTGACCGCTTCGCAGTCGTCCACCAGAATACCGCCTTCCTTGTCGATGTAGATGCGCAGTACCGAATGCTTACCCTGGGAAACGTATTCGATCCCCCAGCACTGATAGCCCAGACCCTCGACAACCGGGGCCAACAAGGCCTGCAACTGTTCTAGCTTGCTCGACACCTGAACCCCCTCGTGCATGCTGTGCAAATAAAAAATGGGCGAAGCGCCCATCCCTGAAAGCGCCGTAGGACAACGACGCCGAAACTGTTCGGTTAGCAAAAAGCCCCTGAAAAGGGGCTCCGCTGAAGCTGGTTGCGGGGGCTGGATTTGAACCAACGACCTTCGGGTTATGAGCCCGACGAGCTACCAAGCTGCTCCACCCCGCGACAAAGCTGGGGCAAAAGTATAAGACCGAACCCTGTTGAGGGTCAAATCCAAACATTCACCTACAAGAAAGCCCGCTAAAGCGGGCTCTCAAGCTTTAATTGGTACCGAGAAGGGGACTCGAACCCCTACACCCTATGGGCACAACCACCTCAAGGTTGCGTGTCTACCAATTCCACCACCTCGGCAATACTACTACTTGAAACCCGTTACTTCTGCTCTTGAGCCGGAGGAGGTACATCACCGGTATTATGGGTGGTTTCGCTCTTCTGCTGCTGGAGCACCGGTACATCATCATTAACTGCCGGTTTCTGCGGCTCTTTCACTTCTAGCACTGCTGGATCTGGAAGACCTGCTTGGCTAAGCTGGTGAGCTTGTTGCTTCGCGAAGTATCCTAACCCAAGTGCTGTCAAAAAGAAAGTGGCAGCGAGTATAGCAGTTAATTTACTTAGGAACGTTGCAGAGCCTTGGCTCCCGAACACGGTGTTTGAGGCACCCGCGCCGAAAGATGCACCTGCTTCAGCACCTTTACCCTGTTGCAACAGAACCAGCACTACAAGCGACAGCGCTGCCAACAGATGAAAAACAACGATGACTGTTTCCAGCATTTGTTCAGTTTCCTGCGGCGCGACAAATTGCACCGAATTCGTCTGCGTTCAGGGAAGCCCCACCAATGAGCCCCCCATCGATATCCGGCATGCCGAACAGTTCGGCCGCATTGGCCGCCTTCACGCTGCCGCCGTATAGCAACTGCACCTTCGCAGCCACTTCAGCATCTTCTGCCGCCAGCTGGCCGCGGATGGCGGCGTGCACATCCTGGGCCTGCTGTGGCGTGGCCGTAAGGCCTGTACCGATGGCCCATACAGGCTCATAGGCAATTACTGCATCGGCAAAAGCCTTAACACCGAATGCTTCGATGATACTGCTTAGTTGACGCCCGACAACTTCGAGCGTTTTGCCAGCCTCGCGCTCTTCAAGGGTTTCCCCTATGCAAAGCACTGGCTTCAAGCCTTTGGCCTGAGCTGCTGCAAACTTGCGATTGAGTACTTCGTCGGTTTCACCAATAATCTGGCGACGCTCCGAATGACCAATCAACACCAACTTGCAACCTGCTTCAACCAGCTGCTCGGGAGCAACTTCCCCAGTCAGCGCACCCTGTTCGGGTTGTACAGCAGAATTCTGTGCGCCGATAGTAATTTCTTTACCTGCCAGGCCATCGATCACTTGATTGATGAACAAGGCCGGTGGAAATACGGCGACTTCCACTCCGCTCGGCAAGGCGAGATTACTCAAGCCTTTGGTCAGCTCAGCGACGCTAGCGCGGGTACCGTGCATTTTCCAGTTACCAGCTACCATAGGGCGACGCATGCTTTACCTCGTCGGTCAAAGTGGGCGCAGATCTTACCCAACCAGATCTGCGCTGGCAAGCGCCTTCAGACACAAACTTCGCCGACCAGTTTGGCCAGTGCTTCAGCATGGGCCCGCACCTGGGTTTCGTCTTCGCCCTCAACCATGACCCGGACCAACGGTTCGGTACCGGACTTGCGCAACAGCACACGACCACGCCCCGCCAGCGCTTCGGTAACCTTGGCACTGGCTTCCTTGACGGCCGGGTGCTCCAGCGGGTCGACCTTGCTGGCACCAAAGCGCACATTGATCAGCACCTGCGGACACTTGCGCAGGGCCTGGCGGGCCTGGGCCAGGGTTTCGCCACGGCGTTTGAGCGCCATCAGCACCTGCAGCGCGGCAATGATCGCATCGCCGGTGGTAGTGTGGTTGCAGCACACGACGTGACCGGAGTTTTCACCGCCGACCAGCCATTGACGCTCCAACAGCTCGGCCATGACGTAACGGTCGCCGACCTTGGCCCGCACGAACGGGATGTCCAGGTCCTTGAGCGCCAGCTCCAGGCCCAGGTTACTCATCAGCGTGCCGACCACCCCGCCTTGCAGCTTGCCATGCTCCTGCAGGTCGCGCGCAATGATGAACAGCAGTTCGTCACCGTCGACGATGGCACCCGTGTGGTCGACCATCAGCACGCGATCGCCGTCACCGTCAAAGGCAATGCCGAGATCGGCATGCCCGACCAGTACAGCGGCCTGTAGCGATTCGATGTGTGTCGAGCCGCAACCTTCGTTGATGTTCAGGCCATCCGGTTGTGCATGCAGCACGGTCACGTCGGCACCCAGCTCACGGAATACGCTGGGCGCAACCTTGTAGGTAGCACCATGGGCGCAGTCGACCACCAGCTTGAGGCCCTCGAAGCTGGTGCTGCTCGGCACGCTGCTTTTGCAGAATTCGATGTAGCGGCCGGCGGCATCATTGATACGCGAAACCTTGCCCAGCTTGCCCGACTCGACAACGGTCATCGGTTGGTCGAGCAGCTCTTCGATCATCAGCTCGACCTCGTCCGGCAGCTTGGTGCCCTGGCCCGAGAAGAACTTGATGCCGTTGTCGTCGTGCGGGTTGTGCGAGGCACTGATGACGATGCCGGCTTCGGCGTGGAAGGTACGCGTGAGGTAAGCGATGGCCGGGGTCGGCATCGGCCCGAGCAGCATCACATCGGCACCTGCTGCGGACAGGCCGGCTTCAAGTGCGGACTCGAACATGTACCCGGAGATACGGGTGTCCTTGCCCACCAGCACGCGGCAATGGCCTTGCTTGCGGAAGGCCATGCCGGCCGCCCAGCCGAGCTTCAGCATGAAGTCAGGCGTGATCGGGTATTCGCCGACGCGGCCACGAATGCCGTCGGTACCAAAGTATTTTCTGCTCATAGGGACTCCAATGTTCTTATTCGGCGTTTTGCACCGCAGCGATCATGCGCACCACATCAACGGTTTCGGCCACGTCATGTACACGAAGGATGCTCGCCCCTTTGGTCATGGCCAACGCCGCCAGCGCAAGGCTGCCGTACAAGCGCTCGCCGACCGGACGTTCCAGCGTCAGGCCGATCATGCTCTTTCGTGAAACGCCCACCAGCAGTGGGCGCCCAAGGCGATAGAGCGCTTCCATGTGCTTGAACAGGCTCAGATTGTGCGCCAGTGTCTTGGCGAAACCGAAGCCCGGGTCAAGGATGATTCTGTCAGCGTCGATGCCCGCAGCTGCGCAGGCGGCCATCCGCTGTTCAAGATAACGCGTGACGTCGGCAGTCACGTCCTGGTAATGCGGATCGTCCTGCATGTTGCCTGGCTCGCCACGCATGTGCATGAGGCACACCGGCAGACCGGTATCCGCCGCAGCGTCCAGGGCGCCATCGCGCTCCAGGGCCCGCACGTCGTTGATCAGCCCGGCACCAAGGCGTGCAGCTTCGCGCATGACGGCAGGTGTGGAGGTATCGACCGAAATGACCACGTCGAGGCGGCTGTTGATGGCCTCGACCATTGGCGCCACACGTTCCAGCTCCTCGGTCACCGACACTGCACGCGCACCCGGGCGCGTGGACTCGCCACCAATATCGATCAGCGTTGCGCCAGCGGCAACCATCGCTTCGGCATGGCGCAGGGCTTCGTCGCGCTGACTGAAGCGACCGCCATCGGAGAAGGAATCGGGGGTGATATTGAGAATACCCATCACATGGGTATGCGACAAATCAAGAACCCGGCTGCCGCAAGGCAACCGGGTCGGGTACTGCACTGAGCTCATAGATGCCCTTAGTGTTCAGCCGCTGGGCCGCCGATTGGCGATTCCGGACGATCATCCTGGGCCGCAGGCGTGCCCGAGTGCTTGTCGTCGTCCCAATCACGCGGTTCACGTGGTGTGCGCCCAGCCATGATGTCGTCAATCTGATCGGCATCGATGGTCTCGTACTTCATCAGCGCTTCAGTCATCGCCTCGAGCTTGTCACGGTTGTCGATCAGCAACTGCTTGGCAGTGGCATAGCACTGATCGATGATGCTGCGCACCTCGGAGTCGATCAGTTTGGCAGTCTCGCCGGACACACTGGCATGCTGGCTGCCGGCACTACGGCCGAGGAACACTTCGCCCTCTTCCTCTGCATACATCAGCGGGCCGAGCTTCTCGGACAGGCCCCATTTGGTGACCATGTTACGAGCGAGCTGGCTGGCCCGCATGATGTCGTTGGACGCGCCGGTGGTCACGCCATCGAAGCCCAAGGTCATCTCCTCGGCGATACGGCCGCCATACAGCGAGCAGATCTGGCTGATCAGCGCACGCTTGGACAGGCTGTAGCGGTCTTCTTCCGGCAGGAACATGGTCACACCCAAGGCACGACCACGCGGGATGATCGAAACCTTGTAGACCGGGTCGTGCTCAGGCACCAGGCGACCGACAATGGCGTGGCCGGCCTCGTGATAGGCGGTGTTTCTCTTTTCTTTTTCGGACATGACCATGGTCTTGCGCTCGGCGCCCATCATGATCTTGTCCTTGGCCAGCTCGAACTCTTTCATTTCGACCAGGCGCTTGTTGGAACGCGCGGCAAACAGCGAAGCCTCGTTGACCAGGTTGGCCAGGTCGGCGCCGGAGAAGCCTGGGGTACCACGCGCGATGACCGCCGGATTGACGTTCTCGCCGATCGGTACCTTGCGCATGTGCACCTTGAGGATCTGCTCGCGGCCACGAATGTCCGGCAGGCCAACCACCACCTGGCGGTCGAAGCGGCCCGGGCGCAGCAGCGCCGGGTCGAGCACATCCGGACGGTTGGTGGCGGCGATGACGATGATGCCATCGTTCATCTCGAAGCCGTCCATCTCCACCAGCAACTGGTTGAGGGTTTGTTCACGCTCGTCGTGACCGCCACCCATGCCGGCGCCACGGTGGCGACCAACGGCGTCGATCTCGTCGATGAAGATGATGCACGGGGCGTGCTTCTTGGCCTGCTCGAACATGTCGCGCACACGGCTGGCACCGACACCCACGAACATTTCCACGAAGTCCGAACCGGAAATGGTGAAGAACGGTACTTTCGCTTCGCCCGCAATGGCCTTGGCCAGCAGGGTCTTACCGGTACCGGGCGGGCCAACCATCAGCACACCGCGCGGGATACGGCCACCCAGGCGCTGGAACTTGCCCGGATCGCGCAGGAACTCGACCAGCTCGCCAACCTCTTCCTTGGCCTCGTCGCAGCCGGCAACGTCAGCCAGCGTGGTCTTGACCTGGTCTTCGGACAGCAGGCGGGCCTTGCTCTTGCCGAAGCTCATCGGCCCGCCCTTGCCGCCCGCACCACCTTGCATCTGGCGCATGAAGAACATGAACACGGCAATGATCACCAGGATCGGGAAGCTCGCCACCAGCAACTGTGTCCAGATGCTCTGTTGCTCAGGCTGCTTGCCTTCGACGACCACATGGTTGTCGACCAGATCGCCGATCAGGCCATTGTCGGTGATGGCCGGGCGCACAGTCTTGAAGTTGTCGCCATCGGTGCGCTTGCCAGTAATGATGTAGCCATCGACGGTCACACGCTCGACCTTGCCATCCTTGACCTGCTGGATGAAGTCGGAGTAGTTGAGGGTCTGCGGCTCGTTAGGGCTGGAGAAGTTGTTCATCACTGTCACCAGGACAGCTGCGATGATCAACCACAGGATCAGATTCTTTGCCATGTCGTTCAATTAGCTACCCTCTGAGGCCGGCGCACGACGCAGCCGTGCCTCGCATGATATTCATCGCCCTAACTTACTACATTACCTACGCAGCCGCAGGCACCGTCTGTAACCCTTTGTGAAAGCTAGACTACACGAAGTTCGGACGATCCTGACGCAGCGGCCGATTGGAATTAACTATCGACCACCCCGCTTCACACCTTTCATTACCCTTTGAAGCCCCTGCCCAACAGGTATTGCTCCCGGGAACGGTCCCGCGACGACGACGGCTTGCGCATTTGCACCTTGTCGAACTTGCTGCGCACGTCCTTCAGGTACACGTCAAAACCTTCGCCCTGGAAAATCTTGATCAGGAAGTCGCCCCCGGGCTTGAGTACACGGGTTGCCAGATCGAGGGCCAACTCGCAGAGGAACATGGCACGCGGAATGTCTACCGCGGGCGTACCACTCATATTGGGGGCCATGTCGGAAATCACAAGGTCTACATGCGAATCGCCGACCGCTTCGAGAATGCGCTGCAGCACTTCGTCCTGGGTGAAGTCCCCCTGAATGAAGGTCACGTCGGCGATCGCGTCCATTTCCAGAATGTCCGAAGCGATCAGGCGACCTTGGCCACCAATCAGACGACTGGTCACCTGGGACCAGCCACCAGGGGCCGCGCCGAGATCGATCACGCTCATGCCTGGGCGGATAATGCGGTCCTTCTCCTGGATCTCCAGCAGCTTGTAGCTCGCACGCGAGCGATACCCATCCTTCTGCGCCTGCTTCACAAAAGGGTCGTTGAAATGCTCTCGCAGCCAGTTTGCGCTGCTTTTGGAACGTTGTACCACGGGGCACCTCGATGATATGCGTCGTGATTGACTGGGCGGAGCCGGTGGCCCTCGGGTAAAATGCCGGTCAATTTTACAGAATCAGACGGAAAGGGTCAGATTATGCCGCTCAATAACGAGCAGAAGAAGCAATACAAGTCCATTGGTCATGACCTGAAGCCGGTCCTGATCGTTGCTGGCAACGGTTTGAATGAAGGCGTCATCGCCGAACTGGAGCGCGCGCTGGTCGACCATGAGCTGATCAAGGTCGAGATTCGCTCGGAAGACCGCGAGGAGCGCGCCGAAACCATCGCCGAGCTGTGCAAGGCCGGCCGTGCCGAGCTGGTGCAGACCATCGGCAAGAAAGCCCTGATCTACCGCAAGAACCCACAGCCGAACAAGCAGCTGTCCAACATCCACCGTTACAAGTAACGGTAGCGCCGATCAGTGGCGCGGTGAACGCGCCCTGACCGGTACCGGCTGGGCCACCAGCACGATGCCGGAAAAACCCAGCACCAGGAAGCAGAACATCTGCCAGCGCTCGCCCACGGAAATACCGTAGCGCAAGGTGTAATACCCCACGCAGGCACCGAAGCCGAGCAACAGCATCTGGCCGCGGAACTGCCGCCACCAGGCCGCCAGGCCATCCACCCTCGCCAGCACTGCCAGCTGAGTCAACAAGCCAAGCAACGCCACGCCGATCAACCAGCGGTCGATCTGCCCGGCAACATCCTGCACCAGCAGCGGCGCCAGGCCACTGACCTTGAGCGCAGGCACCAGCCCAACATGGAACACCCACAGGCCACCGACCCAGAAAACCTGGGCCAGTTGCCAGAGGATCCCCTCGAGGGACGGCGCCCGCAGGCGCCGGTCAGATGTGCTTGACTTCGACAATCTCGTACTCGACCGTGCCGCTAGGCGTCTTGACGACGACAATATCACCTTCTTCCTTGCCGATGATGGCACGGGCGATTGGCGCACTGGCCGAGAGCTTGCCCTTCTTGATGTCGGCTTCGTCCTCGCCAACGATCTGGTAGGTCACCTGATCACCGGTCTCGGTGTTTTCCAGGTCTACAGTGGTACCGAAAATGACCTTGCCGGTGTGGGCAATGGTAGTCACGTCGATCACCACCGAGTTCTGCAGGCGGCCTTCGATATCGCGGATACGCGCTTCGACCATGCCCTGCTCCTCGCGGGCTGCATGGTATTCAGCGTTTTCCTTGAGGTCGCCCAGCTCACGTGCCTCACCAATGGCCTGACTCAGGCGCGGGCGCTCGGTCTTGCTCAGGAACAGGTGTTCCTCTTCCAGGGCGCGAGCGCCCTGGACGGTCATCGGGTATTTGGTAATGCTCATGCTTTCAGTCCTGCATGCAGATCTTGCAAGCGACGAACGGTCTTTTCCGGACCGAATTTCAGCGCTTCGCAGATGGCTTCACCAGCCGCAATGGTAGTGGTGCAGTAAATCTTGTGCTGCAACGCATTGCGACGAATCGAATAGGAGTCGGCGATCGACTGGCGACCTTCGGTGGTGTTGATGATCAGCGACACTTCGTCGTTCTTGATCATGTCGACCACGTGTGGGCGACCTTCGGTCACTTTGTTCACACGGCGCACTTTCAGACCGGCCGCCTCGATAACCTTGGCGGTGCCTGCAGTGGCAACCACTTCAAAGCCCAGGGCGATCAGGTCGCGGGCAACGCCAGCCACTTGTGGCTTGTCGTCGTCACGCACGCTGATGAACGCAGTACCACCGGTCGGCAGCACTTCGCTTGCACCCATCTGAGCCTTGGCGAAGGCTTCACCGAAGCTGTCACCGACACCCATGACTTCACCGGTCGATTTCATCTCAGGGCCGAGGATCGGGTCAACCCCTGGGAACTTGGCGAACGGGAAGACGGCTTCCTTGACGCTGTAGAAATTCGGGATGATTTCCTGGGTGAAGCCCAGCTCTTTCAGGGTTTTACCCGCCATGACACGGGCTGCGATCATCGCCAGGGACGTGCCGATGCACTTGGAAACGAATGGCACGGTCCGCGAAGCGCGCGGGTTGACTTCGATCACGTAGATCTTGTCGCCCTGCAGGGCCAGCTGCACGTTCATCAGGCCGACCACGCCCAGCTCCAGGGCCATTTTCTTGACCTGAACGCGGACTTCGTCCTGCACTTCCTTGCTCAGCGAGTAAGGTGGCAGCGAGCACGCCGAGTCACCGGAGTGAACACCGGCCTGTTCGATGTGCTGCATGATTGCGCCGATGACCACGTCGGTGCCGTCGCACACCGCATCCACGTCCATCTCGATGGCGCAGTTGAGGAAGTGGTCGAGCAGTACCGGGCTGTCGTTCGACACTTGTACCGCTTCACGCAGGTAGCGCTTGAGCTCGTCCAGCTCGTAGACGATCTCCATGGCACGGCCGCCCAGTACGTAGGACGGACGCACGACCAGCGGGTAGCCGATGCTGCCCGCAGCACGGATGGCTTCTTCCTCGCTGCGCACGGTAGCGTTTGGCGGCTGCAGCAGGCTCAGGCGCTGAACCATCTGCTGGAAGCGCTCACGGTCTTCGGCGCGGTCGATGGCGTCAGGGCTGGTACCGATGATCGGCACGCCAGCTTCTTCCAGAGCGCGGGCCAGCTTCAGCGGGGTCTGGCCGCCGTAGTGAACGATCACGCCCTTCGGCTTCTCGACGCGGCAGACTTCCAGCACGTCTTCCAGGGTCAGCGGCTCGAAGTACAGGCGGTCGGACGTGTCGTAGTCGGTGGAGACGGTTTCCGGGTTGCAGTTGACCATGATGGTCTCGTAACCGTCTTCACGCAGCGCCAGGGCTGCGTGCACGCAGCAGTAGTCGAACTCGATACCCTGGCCGATACGGTTAGGGCCGCCACCCAGGATCATGATCTTGTCGCGGGTCGACGGGTTGGCCTCGCACTCTTCCTCGTAGGTGGAGTACAGGTAGGCGGTATCGGTGGCGAACTCGGCGGCGCAGGTGTCGACGCGCTTGTAAACCGGGAACACTTCCAGCTTGTGACGGTGGCGGCGCAGGTTCTTGTCGGTGATACCCAACAGCACTGCCAGGCGCTGGTCCGAGAAGCCCTTGCGCTTGAGGCGCAGCATGTAGTCCTTGTCGATCGACGACAAAGCCAGGGTCTTGACCTTCTCTTCTTCCTTGATCAGGTCTTCCATCTGCACCAGGAACCACATGTCGATGCCGGTCAGATTGAAGATTTCTTCGCAGGTCATGCCCGAACGCATGGCGTCAGCCACGTACCAGATACGCTCGGCACCCGGCACGGTCAGCTCGCGCTTGAGGATGCTGGTGGCTTCCGGGCTGGCCAGGTCGACTTTCGGGTCGAGGCCGCAGGCGCCGACTTCCAGGCCGCGCAGGGCTTTCTGCAGGGATTCCTGGAAAGTACGGCCGATGGCCATGACTTCACCCACGGATTTCATCTGGGTGGTCAGACGGGCGTCGGCTTTCGGGAATTTCTCGAAAGCGAAGCGTGGCAGCTTGGTGACGACGTAGTCGATCGACGGCTCGAAGGACGCCGGGGTGCGACCGCCAGTGATGTCGTTCTGCAGCTCGTCGAGGGTGTAACCAATGGCCAGCTTGGCGGCGATCTTGGCGATCGGAAAGCCGGTGGCCTTGGAAGCCAGGGCGGACGAACGCGATACGCGCGGGTTCATCTCGATGACGACCATGCGGCCGGTGTTCGGGCAAATGCCGAACTGGACGTTGGAACCACCGGTTTCCACACCGATTTCACGCAGCACCGCCAGCGAGGCGTTGCGCATGATCTGGTATTCCTTGTCGGTCAGGGTCTGTGCCGGGGCAACAGTGATCGAGTCTCCGGTGTGCACACCCATCGGGTCGAAGTTCTCGATCGAGCAGACGATGATGCAGTTGTCCTTTTTGTCGCGGACCACTTCCATCTCGTACTCTTTCCAGCCGATCAGCGATTCGTCGATCAGCAGCTCTTTGGTCGGCGACAGGTCCAGACCGCGGGTGCAGATTTCCTCGAACTCTTCACGGTTGTAAGCGATACCACCACCGGTGCCGCCCATGGTGAACGATGGGCGAATGATGCACGGGAAGCCAAGCTTCTCGAGGACCGCATTGGCCTCTTCCATGCTGTGGGCGATACCGGAGCGCGGGCACTCCAGGCCGATGTCCTTCATCGCCTTGTCGAAGCGCGAACGGTCTTCAGCCTTGTCGATGGTGTCAGCGTTGGCACCGATCATCTCTACGCCGAACTTCTCCAGAACGCCGTGGCGCTCCAGGTCCAGGGCGCAGTTCAGTGCGGTCTGGCCACCCATGGTCGGCAAAACGGCGTCCGGGCGCTCTTTTTCGATGATCTTGGCGACCGATTGCCACTTGATCGGCTCGATGTAGGTGGCGTCGGCCATGGCCGGGTCGGTCATGATGGTGGCTGGGTTGGAGTTCACCAGGATGACGCGGAAACCTTCCTCGCGCAGGGCTTTACAGGCCTGGGCGCCGGAGTAGTCGAATTCGCAGGCCTGGCCGATCACGATCGGGCCAGCGCCGAGAATCAGGATGCTTTTGATGTCTGTACGTTTTGGCATGGTGGTCACTCAAATCCGGGGTCAGTCGGCAAGCCGCTTTGAACAATCTGGGTCAGGCGCTTCCGGGCACGGCAGGTGCCGGCCCGGGGCCTTGAAGCAGGATGCTCAGCGGCGCTTGGCCATGGCATCGGTGAAACGATCGAACAGAGGCGCGACGTCGGTCGGGCCTGGGCTCGCTTCAGGGTGGCCCTGGAAGCTGAACGCGCTCTTGTCGGTACGCTCGATACCCTGCAGGGTGCCGTCGAACAGCGACTTGTGAATGGCGCGAACGTTACCCGGCAGGGTCGCTTCGTCAACGGCAAAGCCGTGGTTCTGGCTGGTGATCATGACCACGCCGGTATCCAGGTCCTGGACCGGGTGGTTGGCACCGTGGTGGCCGTGGCCCATTTTCACGGTCTTGGCACCGGAGGCCAGGGCCAGCAGCTGGTGGCCGAGGCAGATGCCGAATACCGGAATCTCGGTTTCGAGGATTTCCTTGATCGCCTGGATCGCGTAGTCGCACGGCTCGGGGTCACCAGGGCCGTTGGACAGGAACACGCCGTCCGGGTTGAGTGCCAGCACTTCGCTGGCCGGGGTCTGGGCTGGCACCACGGTCACGCGGCAGCCACGGGCTACCAGCATGCGCAGAATGTTCAGTTTGACGCCGTAGTCGAAGGCAACCACGTGGTACGGCAGGTCGGCAGCCTCGATGGTCGGGTGGCTGTCGGTTTTCAGCTCCCACACACTGGAGCGCCACTCGTAACGTTCCTTGGTGGAGACGACCTTGGCCAGGTCCATGCCCTTCAGGCCCGGGAAGCCGCGGGCAGCAGCGATGGCGGCTTCTTCGCTGATGTTGTCACCCGCCAGAATGCAGCCGTTCTGGGCGCCCTTTTCACGCAGGATACGGGTCAGGCGACGAGTGTCGATGCCGGCGATGGCAACGACGTTGTTGGCCTTGAGGTACTCAGGCAGCGACTGGGTGTTGCGCCAGTTGCTGGCCAGCAGCGGCAGGTCACGGATGACCAGGCCAGCGGACCAGACGCGGTTCGACTCGGCGTCTTCCGGGGTAGTACCGGTGTTGCCGATGTGCGGGTAGGTCAGGGTAACGATTTGCTGCGCGTAGGAAGGGTCTGTAAGGATTTCCTGGTAGCCGGTCATAGCGGTGTTGAATACCACCTCACCAACGGTCTGACCGTCGGCACCGATGGCTTCACCGCGGAAAATACTGCCGTCGGCAAGGGCGAGTATGGCTGGCTTTGTCAAGAAGACCTCCCGTAAATCAAGCATGAAAGGGCGATCGCAGGTTGCAAAAAAGCGGAGTGACGTATGGACACGTCACCCCGCTTTCATGTGCTGAATTCAATTCGCTGCGCGCTTTTAGTGGACACACTAAAGCTGTAGCTTACAGAAAAGTGTGTTTTCGGTCTACCGCGGATGTGCCTCTAAAACACATCAATGCGACAGACTGACATCTGTGTTGGCTTCTTCGCGGGCTCGCCCGCTCCCACAGGCCCACCACAAGCCACAAGACCCGCGCAATACCTGTGGGAGCGGGCAAGCCCGCGAAGCAGCCAGCACCGCCAGAACGGCTTAACGCAGCTCGAGCACATCCTGCATGTCGTACAGCCCCGGCTCACGCCCATCCAGCCACAGCGCCGCACGTACGGCACCCTTGGCGAAGGTCATGCGACTGGAGGCCTTGTGGGTGATTTCCAGGCGCTCGCCTTCGGCAGCGAACAACACAGTGTGATCGCCCACCACATCGCCGGCACGCACGGTGGCGAAACCGATGGTTTTGCGATCCCGCGCGCCAGTCTGCCCTTCACGGCCATACACGGCCACTTCCTGCAGGTCACGGCCCAGCGCATTGGCAACCACTTCACCCATGCGCAGTGCAGTACCCGACGGGGCATCGACCTTGTGCCGGTGGTGCGCCTCAATGATTTCGATATCGACATCATCGCCCAGCACCCGCGCAGCCATATCCAGCAGCTTCAGGCTAAGGTTGACACCCACGCTGAAGTTGGCGGCGAACACGACAGGAATGTCCTTGCCAGCCTCAGCCAACAACTGCTTCTCTTCGACTGTAAAACCGGTCGTGCCGATGATCATCGCCTTGCCGTGCTTGCGGCAGAACGCCAGGTTTTTCAGGGTCACCGAGGGGTGAGTGAAATCGATCAGCACATCGAACTCGTCGGCAACCTTGGCCAGGTCGTCGGACAACAGCACGCCAATTCGGCCAAGTGCCGCCAGCTCTCCGGCATCAGCCCCGACCAACGAGCTGTCAGGGCGATCAATTGCCGCAGTCAGCCCTGCACCTGAGGTTTGTTGCACGGCTTCGATGAGGGTTTTACCCATCCGCCCCGCCGCGCCCATCACTGCAATACGTCGCATAACCTGTTCCTTGTCAGAGATCGCCGAAGAAGCGCTTCACACCATCGAACCAGCCGCTGGCCTTGGGCGAGTGGGAACTGTCGCCTTCCAGCGAATCACGCAGCTCTTCGAGCAACTCGCGCTGGCGACGGCTGAGGTTGACCGGGGTTTCTACGGCCACACGGCACAGCAGGTCGCCCGCGCCACCGCCACGCACCGGGGCAACACCCTTGCCACGCAGACGGAACTGCTTACCGGTCTGGGTACCTTCCGGAATCCTCAGCTTCACACGACCATCCAGGGTCGGCACTTCCAGCTCGCCGCCCAGGGCAGCATCGGTGTAGCTGATCGGTACTTCACAGTACAGGTGCTTGCCATCACGCTGGAAGATTTCGTGCTCACGCACGCTGATCACCACGTACAGGTCGCCAGTCGGGCCACCATGAGTACCCGCCTCGCCCTCACCCGACAGACGGATGCGGTCGCCGGTATCAACACCTGCCGGCACCTTGACCGACAGCGTCTTGTATTCCTCGACACGCCCCTCACCGTGGCACGAAGTGCACGGGTCGGTAATGATCTTGCCTTGGCCATGGCAGCGCGGGCAGGTCTGCTGCACCGAGAAGAAGCCTTGCTGCATGCGCACCTGGCCGATGCCGCCGCAGGTCGGGCAGGTCGACGGGGTCGAGCCCTTCTTGGCACCGGAACCGTCGCAAGGCTGGCAGTTGACCAGGGTGGGCACGCGGATGCTGACCGTAGTGCCACGCACCGCTTCTTCCAGGTTCAGTTCCAGGGTGTAGCGCAGGTCGCTGCCGCGCTGGGCACCGCCTCGACCACCACCGCGGCCGCCGCCACCGAAGAAGTCGCTGAACACATCACCGAAGATGTCGGAGAAGTTGGCACCACCAAAGCCGGCACCACCGCCACCCATGCTTGGGTCGACACCCGCATGGCCATACTGGTCGAAGGCCGCACGCTTGCTCGCGTCCGACAGCACTTCGTAGGCCTCGTTGGCCTCCTTGAACTTGTCTTCCGATTCTTTATCGCCCGGATTGCGGTCCGGGTGATACTTCATCGCCAAACGGCGGTAAGCCTTCTTGAGGTCCGCTTCAGTGGCGCCGCGCTCGACACCCAGGACCTCATAATAATCACGCTTGGACATAGGTCATTTGCACCTTGTTGGGCGTCTGGCATCTGCGCCACGCCATCAGCACCCGCCCGCTACCCATAAGAGCCACTGACAGATGCTGTAAAAATTCTCGAATTCCAGATACGCCAACGCGGGAGCAAGCCCCCGCGCGGCGACATCCTACCAGCTCACCGGCAAACGACGGTGAACTGGCCGACAACATGCAGGGATTACTGCTTGTTGTTGTCTTTCACTTCTTCGAACTCGGCGTCAACCACGTCATCGTGCTTGGCTTCCGGCTCGGCCTGCTGCGCGCCACCCTGAGGCTGTTCAGCCGACTGCTCGGCGTACATCTTCTGGGCAACCGGGGCAGAGACCTTGGACAGCTCTTCAACCTTGGCGTCGATGGCAGCCTTGTCGTCGCCTTTGACAGCGGCTTCCAGGGCAACAACGGCGGCCTCGATGGCGGTTTTCTCTTCAGCGGTAACCTTGTCACCTGCGTCAGCGACCATCTTGCGGGTCGAGTGCACCAGCGCGTCACCCTGGTTACGGGCAGCGGCCAGCTCTTCAAACTTGCGGTCTTCCTCGGCGTTGGCCTCGGCGTCACGCACCATGCGCTCGATCTCTTCGTCCGACAGGCCGGAGTTGGCCTTGATCACGATCGACTGAGTCTTGCCGGTAGCCTTGTCTTTCGCGCCTACGTGCAGGATGCCGTTGGCGTCGATGTCGAAGGTCACTTCGATTTGCGGCACGCCACGCGGTGCTGGCGGAATGTCAGCCAGGTCGAACTTGCCCAGCGACTTGTTCTGCGCAGCCTGCTTACGCTCACCCTGCAGCACGTGAATGGTCACGGCGCTCT
Source organism: Pseudomonas sp. zjy_15 (assembly GCF_043101865.1). Classification (NCBI taxonomy): domain Bacteria; kingdom Pseudomonadati; phylum Pseudomonadota; class Gammaproteobacteria; order Pseudomonadales; family Pseudomonadaceae; genus Pseudomonas; species Pseudomonas sp. zjy_15. The sequence goes on along the minus strand of NZ_JBICII010000095.1, from coordinate 99,678 downwards.
GGTTGTCGTCGGCAGTCGAGAACACCTGCGACTTCTTGGTCGGGATGGTGGTGTTCTTCTCGATCAGCGCGGTCATCACGCCGCCCATGGTTTCGATACCCAGGGTCAGCGGGCTGACGTCCAGCAGCAGTACGTCTTTCACGTCACCGGCCAGTACCGCACCCTGGATGGCAGCACCCATGGCAACCGCTTCGTCCGGGTTCACGTCCTTGCGCGCTTCCTTACCGAAGAAGTCGGCCACTTCTTTCTGCACCAGCGGCATGCGGGTCTGACCGCCGACCAGGATCACGTCGTCGATCTTGCTGGCGTCGATGCCGGCGTCTTTCAGGGCGATGCGGCAAGGCTCGATGGTACGTTTGACCAGGTCTTCGACCAGCGACTCCAGCTTGGCGCGGGAGATCTTCACGTTCAGGTGCTTAGGACCGGTGGCATCTGCAGTGATGTACGGCAGGTTGACGTCGGTCGACTGAGCGGACGACAGCTCGATCTTGGCCTTTTCTGCGGCTTCTTTCAGGCGCTGCAGGGCCAGAGGATCGTTCTTCAGGTCCATGCCCGACTCTTTCTTGAACTCGTCGACAAGGTAGTCGATCAGGCGCATGTCGAAGTCTTCGCCACCCAGGAAGGTGTCGCCGTTGGTAGCCAGTACTTCGAACTGGTGCTCACCGTCGACTTCGGCGATTTCGATGACCGAAACGTCGAAGGTACCACCACCCAGGTCATAAACGATGACAGTGTGGTCGCCCTTGGCCTTGTCCATACCGTAGGCCAGCGCAGCGGCAGTCGGCTCGTTGATGATGCGTTTTACGTCCAGGCCAGCGATGCGGCCGGCGTCTTTGGTCGCCTGACGCTGGCTGTCGTTGAAGTAGGCCGGAACGGTGATGACCGCTTCGGTGACTGGCTCGCCGAGGTAGTCTTCGGCGGTCTTCTTCATTTTCTTCAGGACTTCGGCGCTGATCTGCGGCGGAGCCATTTCCTTGCCAGCAGCCTCGACCCAGGCGTCACCGTTGTTCGCCTTGACGATCTTGTACGGCACCAGCTTGATGTCTTTCTGCACGACATCTTCTTCGAAGCGGCGGCCAATCAGGCGCTTCACTGCGAACAGGGTGTTGTGCGGGTTGGTGACGGCCTGGCGCTTGGCCGACTGGCCAACCAGGATTTCGCCATCGTTGGCGTAGGCCACGATCGAAGGGGTAGTACGCGCACCTTCGGCGTTTTCGATGACTTTGACGTTACCGTTTTCCAGAATGGAGACGCACGAGTTGGTGGTCCCCAGGTCGATACCGATGATTTTGCCCATGTTAACTCTCCCGAAACTTGAATTTGGTAGCAGCGACTACTTTGGCCAACTGCGGTAATACTTGAAGGCTTGACACCTAGATGGGGATGCCCGGAAGGATTTCAAGCCTTTTCATTGATCGAGGGTTGCGCCGCGCTCGGCGCCTTGCTGACCACCACCATGGCGGGGCGCAGCAGGCGGCCGTTCAGCAGGTAACCCTTCTGGAACACGTTCAGCACGCTGTTTGGCTCGACCTCGGCGTTTTCCTGCATGGCCATGGCCTGGTGGTGCTCAGGGTTGAACGGCTGGCCGTGCGGGTCGACCGCTTCAAGGTTGTAGCGCTTGAGGGTGTCCTGGAACATCTTCAGGGTCAGCTCGACACCTTCGCGGATCTGCTTGACGTGCTCATCCTCGGCACTGGAGTGAGCCAGGGCCAGCTCCAGGCTGTCGATCACCGGCAGCAAGTCGCTGGAGAACTTCTCCAGGGCGAACTTGTGGGCTTTTTCCACGTCCTGCTCGGCACGACGGCGTACGTTCTGCAGGTCGGCAACGGCGCGCAGCGCCTGGTCCTTGGCTGCGGCCAGCTGTTCCTCGAGCTCCAGAACACGGGTATCAGCTGCATTGCCTGCACCGGTTTCTTCCACGTTAAGGTCTTTCTCGTTCAGCTGCTCATCAGCCATGGGGTCTCTCCTGCGCAATTTTGTGGACTGCGAGCCAGGCTCGCCTTGGATGACGGCTATATGGGGCCGGAAAAACCAGGTTCAAGGGGCAAGGTGGTTTTCAAGGCTGCAACAGAATCTGCGAAGGGGCATTGGCAGGCCTGAAAAAAGTACTGTATAAATAACCAGACCTGACTTTCGGGAGCCGCCCCCATGCTGGTGCACCTGTCCATTCACAACTACGCCATCGTCGAGCACCTCGACCTCGAAATCGCCCGTGGCATGTCCGTCATCACCGGCGAGACCGGTGCCGGCAAATCGATCATGCTCGACGCCCTCGGCCTGGCCCTGGGCGACCGTGCCGACAGCGGCGTGGTGCGCCCCGGCACCGACAAGGCAGACATCCTGGCCACCTTCGACCTGGTGGACATTCCCGAAGCGCATACCTGGCTGGCCGAGCGCGACCTGAACAACGAAGGCCTGTGCATCTTGCGCCGGGTGATCACCGCCGAAGGCCGCAGCCGCGGCTACATCAACGGCACGCCCTGCCCGCTCGGCGACCTCAAGGCGCTGGGCGAACTGCTGATCGATATCCACAGCCAGCACGAGCACCAGTCCCTGCTCAAGACCGACACCCATCGTCGCCTGCTTGACGAGTATGCCGGTGCCGTCGACCTGGCACGCCAGGTACAGCTTGCAGCCAAGCGCTGGAACCAGACCCGCCTGGAGCTGGAGCGCCTGTCCAACTCGGGCGACGAGCAGCGCGCCCGCCACCAGTTGCTCAGTTACCAGCTGGAAGAACTGGACAACCTCGGCCTGGGCGAGCACGAACTGGAGCAGCTGGAACAGGAACACAAGAACCTGACCAGCGCCGAAGCCCTGTTCGGCATCTGCCGCCAGGTCATCGACCAGTGCAGCGAGAGCGATTCGGGCAATGTGCTCAGCGCCCTCACCTCCAGCCTCAACCGCCTGGGTGCCGCCACCAACTCGCCCAAGGCACTGAGCGAAGCGGCCAACCTGATCGCCAGCGCACAGATCCAGGTCGAAGAAGCCGTGGGCGAGCTCAACCGCTTCCTCGACAACTTCGACGCCGACCCGATGCGCCTGCAAGCCCTGGAAGAGCGCCTGGACACCATCTATACCCTGGCGCGCAAACACCGGGTGCACCCCACCGAACTGCCCCACCTGCAACAGCAATTGATGGAAGAGCTGGAAGGCCTTAACGCCAGCGACGAGTCGATCGAGCGGCTGGGCGAAGAGCTTGCCGCCTTTGCCCAGCACTATAAAGAGAAGGCGCGCGAACTCAGCGGCCTGCGCCAGCAAGCGGCGCAGCAACTGGCAGGCGCGGTAGAGCAGGAAATCCAGCGCCTGGGCATGCCTGGCGGGCGCTTCTGCATAGAGCTGACACCCAACGAAGGCACAGACCTGTCACCCCATGGCCTGGAGCAGATCGAACTGCTGGTCAGCGCCAACCCTGGCCAGCCACTCAAGGGCCTGGCGAAGGTGGCGTCGGGCGGTGAACTGTCACGTATCAGCCTGGCGATCCAGGTGATCACGGCGCAGACCTCGCGCATTCCCACCCTGGTGTTCGACGAAGTCGACGTGGGTATTGGCGGGCCAACGGCAGAAATCGTCGGCCAATTGCTGCGGCGCCTGGGCGAGCGCGGCCAGGTACTGACGGTGACCCACCTGCCGCAGGTGGCAGCGCAGGGGCATCACCATTTGTTCGTGCACAAGGTGCGCAACAGCGACACCACCCACACCGCCGTGGCTAGCCTTGGCAAGCGTGAGCGCGTGGAAGAAGTGGCGCGGATGCTCGGCGGCATCGACCTGACCAAGGAATCTTTGGCGCATGCGCGGAAGATGGTGGTGAGCGGCAAGGCCTGACCCCTTCTTTTCCAGGACGATTCGCGGGCACGCCCGCTCCCACAGGGTGATCACAGGATCTGAAACCTGAGGTGTACCTGTGGGAGCGGGCGTGCCCGCGAAGAGGCCGGCACGGACAACAAATCTTTTAGCCCCAGAATGCACAAAGGCGACCCGAAGGTCGCCTTTGCCATCCATAACGAAAAATCGTTACTTCTTCTTACGCACATACAGGACCAGATTGTGGTCCACCAGCTCGAAGCCATGCTCGGCCACGATTTCGCGCTGGCGCTTCTCGATTTCAGCATCCATGAATTCGATGACTTCACTGGTATCCACGTTCACCATGTGGTCGTGGTGACCGCCGTCGGCCAGCTCGAACACTGCATGACCGCCGTCGAAGTTGTGGCGAACCACCAGACCCGCCGCCTCGAACTGGGTCAGCACGCGATAGACGGTGGCCAGGCCTACATCCTCGCCAGCCTCCATCAGCGCCTTGTAGACATCCTCTGCACTCATGTGACGCTGCTCGGTAGAGTCGAGCATCTGAAGGATCTTGACTCGAGGCAGGGTCACCTTGAGACCGGCTTTGCGCAATTCGCTATTTTCAACCATGGTCAGCTTTCTCGCCGATGCTGCTTCGCAGCTTCTCTTAATACGGGTATGATCGGGGTTTACGTTGTCCAGCCAAGATAGTGGAAGTCGCCCACCGATGCAAAACACCAAGCTCTTGCTAACCAGCCTCACCCTAGTGGGACTGCTCGCACTCGCCGGTTGCTCGTTTCCCGGGGTTTACAAAATCGACATCCAGCAGGGCAATGTCGTCACGCAAGACATGATAGACCAATTACGCCCGGGAATGACCCGCCGGCAAGTAAGGTTTATCATGGGCAACCCGCTGATTCAGGATACCTTCAACACCAATCGCTGGGATTACCTCTACAGCCTGCAGCCTGGTGGCGGTAAGCGCCAGCAAGAACGCATGAGTGTATTTTTCAACGAAAGCGATCAACTGGTCAGCCTGTCTGGCGACTTCATGCCAGGCGTCAGCCGCGATCAGGAAATCCTCGGTGGCAGCAGCGACACCACCATCAGCCCGGCCACCGAGCCAGGCCAGACCGAGCAGCCGGCAGCGCAGCCTGAAGAAAAACCGGCCAAGCCAGGTTCGACCGAAGAGGCCATCCAGCGCGAGATCGACACCATCGAGACCACCCCGGTCCCGACCCCCGCACCGCTGGAAACCCGGTAGCCGGGAAGCAGGTGCAAAAAAGCCCGGACGTGTTCCGGGCTTTTTATTGCCGCCCGTTCAGTCAGGCATTCAGTTGCTTGGCACGCTGGCAGAACGCATCGACCAGCGTGTTGGCCGCCTGATTGAATAGCGGGCCCAACGTGGCACGCACAATCGGCCCGGCGTAATCGAAGGACAGGTCCAGGCTGATCTTGCAGGCCTTTTCACCCAGTGGCTTGAACACCCAAACACCATGCAGCTGGGTGAATGGCCCTTCTTCGAGATTCATCTCGATGGACTGCCCCGGCACCAGCACGTTACGCGTAACGAAGTGCTGGCTCATGCCACCCTTGGCCACTTCGAGCTTGGCACGCATGTGTGTATCGCTGGTTTCGATCACCGTCGAGGCCGAGCACCACGGCAAAAACTCAGGGTAGCTGGCTACATCGTTGACCAGATCGTAAAGCGCCTGGGCGGGGTATGGCAGCAGGGCGGAGCGTTGAATATGGGTAGTCATCCAGGCGTCACTTCCAAGGCTGGGTGGCGACGCTTCGCAGCGTGCCGAAAACAGGTTCTGTGCGTATGACAGGGTTTGTATTGTCCGGTATTCATTCCAGTGGCTCAAGCACACCGAAATCCCATAGCGGACGACGCGCGGACTTGCCTATAATGCCGCCCCTATGGCTAAGCAAAAAAAACATCCGACCGGGACCATCGCGCAAAACAAGAAAGCGCGACACGATTACTTCATCGAACACAAGTTCGAGGCCGGGCTGGTCCTGTCCGGCTGGGAAGTAAAAAGCCTGCGAGCCGGCAAGGCGCACCTGACTGACAGCTACGTGCTGCTCAAGGACGGTGAGGCCTGGCTGTTCGGCAGCCACATCACCCCGCTGACCACGGCCAGCACCCACGTCATCGCCGACCCTACACGCACCCGCAAGCTGCTGCTGAACAAGCGCGAGCTAGAGCGCGTGGAAGCGGCTGTGGCGCAAAAAGGCTACACCTGCGTGGCTTTGGCGCTGTACTGGAGCAAGCACCTGATCAAGTGCGAAATCGCACTGGGCAAGGGCAAGAAGGAATTCGACAAGCGCGACACCATGCGCGAGCGCGATTCCAACCGCGAGCTGCAGCGGGCTGTGCGGAACAAGGGCAAGGAAGACTAATCGGTCTTTAGCCTGTTCCGGCCTCTTCGCGGGTAAACCCGCTCCCACAGGAAGGGCACCAGATTCAAACCCGGCGCCTATCCTGTGGAGCAGCCTCTTCGCGGGCACGCCCGCTCCCACAGGAAGAGCACCAGATTCAAGCCCGGTGCCCATCCTGTGAGAGCAGCCTCTTCGCGGGCACGCCCGTCCCCACAGGAAGGGCACCAGACTCAAGCCAGGCGCTTATCCTGTGTGCGGCCTCTTCGCGGGCACGCCCGCTCCCACAGGAAGGGCACCAGATTCAAGCCCGGCGCCTATCCTGTGGGAGCGGCCTCTTCGCGGGCACGCCCGTCCCCACAGGAAGGGCACCAGACTCAAGCCAGGCGCTTATCCTGTGTGCAGCCTCTTCGCGGGCACGCCCGCTCCCACAGGAAGGGCACCAGATTCAAGCCCGGCACCTATCCTGTGGGAGCGGGCTTGCCCGCGAAGAGGCAGGTACTGCCCATAAAAGTCTCAGCGCCCGCTGCGCCGCTCCGCCCGCGCCACCCGCTGAGCTTCCTCGTGCGCCTCTTCCAGCACCTCCTGCACATACAAAATGTGCCGGCTGGACACCTCCCGCGCATCCTCCGCCCTGCCCTCGACAATCGCCAGGTACAGTTCCCGGTGCTGACTGATCAGCATGTCCCGGGTTTCGGTGCGCTGCTGGTACATGCCGCCGATGTTGGTCACCACGTTGCGCTTGAGCAGGTCGAACAACCCCCGGATGGTGTGCAGCAACACCGCGTTATGGCTGGCCTCGGCGATCGCCAGATGGAAGCGCGCATCAGCCGCGCCCTCCTCCGCACGGGTTACCTCGTCGAACCTGGCATAGCAGTCCTGCAACGTATCGAAGGCCGCCTTCAAGCGCGCCCGGTCCGGCTCGGTGGCACGCTGGGCAGCGTAATAGGCGCAGGACGCCTCCAGGGTATGGCGGAACTCGAGCAGGTCACGCTGCGCTTCGGCACTGTGCTCGAGCAACTGCAGCAACGGGTCGCTGAAGGTGGACCCCAACGACTCCGCCACAAAATTGCCCCCGCCCTGACGGCTGACCAACAGCCCCTTGGCCACCAGCTTCTGGATCGCCTCACGCAGTGACGGGCGGGACACACCAAACTGCTCGGCCAGGACGCGCTCGGCCGGCAGCCGCTGCCCCGAGGTCAGCGTGCCTTCCAGAATCATCCCCTCCAGCCGATCGACAATGTCGTCGGACAGGCGCCGCTGGCGTACCTGATCAAAAACCATCACATGCTCTCCACAAACCCCCGGCAAATTTCAGGGGGTGTCTATTCTCGCCGATCCAGGCCACGCAAACACCCATCAAGCCGCGATTTTCCCACCACATCAGATGCCCGCTCATCGGTACGCGACCAAAGTTTTGCACAGGACAAATTGACACACCCACGACAGCGCTTTTAACCTAGCGTCCAGCCATTGTAAATTGGTCTTACCAATTATCCAATGCCAGTGCCTGACCAACAACAATTAGGGGCCACCCCATATGCAAACCTGGCAACAACTCTATACCCCGCTTGGTAGTCTCGGCCTGTCCGCACTGGCGGCGGTCATCCCTATCGTGTTCTTCTTCCTGGCCCTCGCCGTGTTCCGCCTCAAGGGCCACGTAGCGGGCAGCATCACCCTCGCGCTGTCGATCCTGGTGGCGATCTTCGCCTTCCAGATGCCTGTCGACATGGCCCTCGCCGCCGCGGGTTACGGCTTCCTCTACGGCCTCTGGCCAATTGCCTGGATCATCGTTGCCGCGGTGTTCCTGTACAAACTCACGGTCAAGAGCGGCCAGTTCGAAGTGATCCGCAGCTCGGTGCTGTCGATTACCGACGACCAGCGCCTGCAAGTGCTGTTGATCGGCTTCTGCTTCGGCGCCTTCCTCGAAGGTGCGGCGGGCTTTGGCGCACCGGTGGCCATCACTGCCGCACTGCTGGTGGGCCTGGGCTTCAACCCGCTGTACGCTGCCGGCCTGTGCCTGATCGCCAACACCGCGCCAGTGGCCTTCGGCGCCCTGGGCATCCCGATCATCGTGGCCGGCCAGGTCACCGGTATCGACGCCTTCCACATCGGCGCCATGACCGGCCGCCAGTTGCCGCTGCTGTCGCTGTTCGTGCCGTTCTGGCTGGTGTTCATGATGGACGGCCTGCGTGGCGTGAAGGAAACCTGGCCTGCCGCCCTGGTCGCCGGCCTGAGCTTTGCCGTCACCCAGTACTTCACCTCGAACTTCATCGGCCCGGAACTGCCAGACATCACCTCGGCCCTGGCCAGCCTGATCTGCCTTACCCTGTTCCTGAAAGTCTGGCAGCCCAAGCGTGCGTTCAGCGAGGCCAAAGGCAGTGTCGGCGCAGCCGTTGTGCAGCCAAGCGGCAGCCAGCCTAGCCCGTACAGCTTTGGCGAGATCTTCAAGGCCTGGTCGCCGTTCCTGATCCTCACCGTGCTGGTCACCATCTGGACCCTGAAGCCGTTCAAGGCGGCTTTCGCGCCGGGCGGTGCGATGTACAACTTCGTCTTCAACTTCGCCATCCCGCACCTCGACCAGCTGGTGATCAAGACCGCACCGATCGTTGCCGCGCCGACCGCCATGCCAGCGGTGTTCAAGCTCGACCCGATCTCCGCCACCGGCACCGCGATCTTCCTCTCGGCGCTGATCTCGATGGCAGTGCTGAAGATCAACTTCAAAACTGGTCTTACCACTTTCAAAGAAACCTTCTGGGAACTGCGCTGGCCGATTCTGTCGATCGGCATGGTGTTGGCCTTCGCCTTCGTCACCAACTACTCGGGCATGTCCTCGACCATGGCCCTGGTGCTGGCCGGTACCGGCGCCGCGTTCCCGTTCTTCTCGCCGTTCCTCGGCTGGCTGGGCGTGTTCCTGACCGGCTCGGACACCTCGTCCAACGCCCTGTTCAGCTCGCTGCAGGCCACCACCGCGCACCAGATCGGGGTCAACGACACCCTGCTGGTGGCGGCCAACACCAGCGGTGGCGTAACCGGCAAGATGATCTCGCCGCAATCGATCGCCGTGGCCTGCGCCGCTACCGGCCTGGTCGGCAAGGAATCCGACCTGTTCCGCTTCACCGTCAAGCACAGCCTGTTCTTCGCCACCATCGTCGGCCTGATCACCCTGGTCCAGGCTTACTGGCTGACCGGCATGCTGGTTCATCACTAAAGTGAAAGGGGCCGGGCGCCGTCGTGCGCCCGGCACACCCACAAGCAACGCTGCGAGAATCCATGATCATTTCTGCCTCTACCGACTATCGCGCCGCGGCCCAACGCAAGCTGCCCCCCTTCCTGTTCCACTACGCTGACGGCGGCGCCTACGCCGAACACACCCTGCGCCACAACGTGTCGGACCTGGCCGGCATCGCCCTGCGCCAGCGCGTGTTGAACAACATGTCCGAGCTCAGCCTGGAAACCAAGCTGTTCGACGAAACCCTGAGCATGCCGGTGGCCCTGGCCCCGGTCGGCCTCACCGGCATGTACGCCCGCCGCGGCGAAGTGCAGGCGGCGCGCGCGGCAGCCGCCCATGGCATCCCGTTCACCATGTCTACCGTGTCGGTGTGCCCGATCGAAGAAGTGGCGCCCGCCATCGACCGGCCGATGTGGTTCCAGCTGTATGTACTCAAGGACCGCGGCTTCATGCGCAATGCCCTGGAGCGCGCCAAGGCCGCTGGCGTCAAGACGCTGGTATTCACCGTCGACATGCCCGTACCCGGTGCCCGCTACCGCGACGCCCACTCTGGCATGAGCGGCAGGAACGGCCCGCTGCGCCGCGTGCTGCAAGCCATGACCCACCCCGAGTGGGCATGGGATGTGGGCGTGATGGGCCGCCCGCATGACCTGGGCAACATCTCCAAATACCGTGGCAACCCCACCGGCCTTGCCGACTACATCGGCTGGCTGGGCAACAACTTCGACCCGTCCATTTCCTGGAAGGACCTGGAGTGGATCCGCGAGTTTTGGGACGGCCCGATGATCATCAAGGGCATCCTCGATGCCGATGACGCCCGCGATGCGGTCAAGTTCGGTGCCGACGGTATCGTGGTGTCCAACCACGGCGGCCGCCAGCTCGACGGCGTGCTGTCCAGCGCCCGTGCCCTGCCGGCAATTGCCGACGCGGTCAAAGGCGACCTGAAGATCCTGGCCGACTCGGGCATTCGCAGTGGCCTGGATGTGGTGCGCATGATCGCCCTGGGTGCCGACACCGTACTGATCGGCCGCGCCTTCCTCTACGCCCTTGCCGTGCATGGCCAGGCCGGCGTGAAAAACCTGCTCGAGCTGTTCGAAAAGGAAATGCGCGTGGCCATGGTGCTGACCGGTGCCAAGTCGATCAGCGAGATCACCCGCGACTCGCTGGTACGCGAACTGGGCGCCTGAACGCCTGCAAGAACCACCGCCTGAATGACCCGGGGCATGTAGCGCACAGACGCCACAGCCCCGCGAGGAGACTGCATGAGCCTGCCCGCCGCGTTCCTGCGTGATGCCGAGCGCCTGATCCCCGCCGAACGCCGCTTCGACGACCCCACCTCCACCCTGGCCTTCGGCACCGACGCCAGCTTCTACCGCCTGATCCCCAAGCTGGTGGTGCGCGTCGAGTCCGAGGACGAAGTGGTCGGCCTGATCAAACTGGCCCAGCGCGAGCGGGTGCCGGTCACCTTCCGCGCTGCCGGCACCAGCCTGTCTGGCCAGGCCATCAGCGATTCGGTGCTGATCGTGCTCGGCGATAACTGGAACGGCCGCGAAATCCGACGCCAGGGCGAGCAGATTCGCCTGCAACCCGGCGTGATCGGCGCCCAGGCCAACGCCTGGCTGGCCCCCTTCGGGCGCAAGATCGGCCCCGACCCGGCCTCGATCAACGCCTGCAAGATCGGCGGCATCGTCGCCAACAACGCCAGTGGCATGTGCTGCGGCACCGCGCAGAACACCTACCACACCCTGGCGGGCCTGCGCCTGGTGCTGGCCGACGGCACCCGCCTGGACAGCGAAGACCCGGCCAGCGTCGCCGCCTTCGAGAGCAGCCACGCCGAGCTGCTGGAAGCACTGGCCCGCCTGGGCCGCGAAACCCGCGCCAACACCGCGCTGGCCGAACGCATCCGGCACAAATACCGGCTGAAGAACACCACCGGCCTGTCACTGAACGCACTGGTGGACTACGACCAGCCGCTGGACATCCTGCAGCACCTGCTGGTCGGCTCGGAAGGCACCCTGGGCTTCATCAGCGCCGTCACCTACGACACCGTGCCCGACCACCCGCACAAGGCCAGCGCCCTGCTGGTGTTCCCCAGCGTCGAAAGCTGCTGCCGCGCGGTACCCGTGCTCAAGCAGCAGCCGGTCTCGGCCGTGGAACTGCTCGACCGCCGCAGCCTGCGCTCGGTGCAGAACATGCCCGGCATGCCGCTGTGGGTAAAAGGCCTGTCGGACAATGCCTGCGCCCTGCTGATCGAATCCCGCGCCGCCAGCCAGAGCCTGCTGCACGAGCAACTGCAGCAGATCATGGCCTCGATCGCCGACTTCCCGCTGGAACAGCAAGTGGACTTCAGCGAAGACCCGGCCGTGTACAACCAGCTGTGGAAAATCCGCAAGGACACCTTCCCCGCCGTAGGTGCCGTGCGCCAGACCGGCACCACGGTCATCATCGAAGACGTGACCTTCCCCGTCGAGCAACTGGCCGAAGGCGTCAACCGCCTGATCCAGCTGTTCGACAAGCATCACTATGACGAAGCGATCATTTTCGGCCACGCGCTGGAAGGCAACCTGCACTTCGTCTTTACCCAGGGGTTCAACAGCGCCGAAGAAGTCGCCCGATACCAGGCGTTCATGGACGACGTGGCGCAGCTGGTGGCGGTGGAGTTTGGCGGCTCGCTCAAGGCCGAGCACGGCACCGGGCGCAACATGGCGCCTTTCGTGGAGCTGGAGTGGGGGCACGACGCCTACCAGCTGATGTGGAAGCTCAAGCGCCTGCTCGACCCCAACGGCATCCTCAACCCCGACGTGGTGTTGAGCGACGACCCGGATATCCACCTGAAAAACCTCAAGCCGCTGCCTGCCGCCGACGAAATCGTCGACAAGTGCATCGAGTGCGGCTTCTGCGAACCGGTGTGCCCGTCCAAGGGCCTGACCCTCAGCCCGCGCCAGCGCATCGTCATGTGGCGTGACATCCAGGCCAAGCAGCGCGCCGGCATCGATACCCGTGAACTGATGCAAAGCTACCAGTACCAGGGCATCGACACCTGCGCCGCTACCGGCCTGTGCGCCCAGCGCTGCCCGGTCGGCATCAACACCGGCGAGCTGGTGAAGAAACTGCGCAGCCAGGCCGCCGACCACGCTAAAACCGCCGACTGGCTGGCCGAGCATTTCCACACCGCCCTAAGCGGTGCACGCCTGACCCTGACCGCCGCCAACACCGCACGCAAGCTGCTAGGCGCCCCACGCCTGGGCCGCCTGAGCGCCTCGCTGAGCAAAGCCAGCAAAGGCCGCCTGCCCCAATGGACCCCGGCCATGCCGCAACCGCTGCGCCCCCTGGCCTTCGGCGCGCCCAGCAATGACGCCCGCCCCCGCGTGGTGTACCTGGCCGCCTGCGTCTCCCGGGTAATGGGCCCGGCCTATGCCGACCGCGAGCAAAGCTCGCTGCTGGACAAAACCCGCGCCCTGCTGGAAAAAGCCGGTTACCAGGTGGTGTTCCCCGACAACGCCGACAGCCTGTGCTGCGGCCAGCCGTTCGCCTCCAAGGGCTACCCCGAGCAGGCCGAACACAAGCGCCAGGAGCTGATCACCGCCCTGCTGCACGCCAGCCGCGGTGGCCTCGACCCGATCTATTGCGACACCAGCCCCTGCACCCTGCGCCTGGTGCAGGACCTGGGCGAAACCCGGCTGGACCTGTACGACCCCGTGCGCTTCATCCGCACCCACCTGCTCGACCGACTGGAGTTTACCCCCCAGGACGAACCGGTAGCCGTGCACGTGACCTGCAGCACCCAGCACCTGGGCGAAAGCCAGGCCTTGATCGACCTGGCGCGGCGCTGCAGCAAACAGGTGGTGATCCCGGAAGGCATCCATTGCTGCGGGTTTGCCGGTGACAAAGGCTTTACCACCCCCGAGTTGAACGCCCACTCGCTGCGCAGCCTGAAGGACGCCGTGCAATATTGCAGCGAAGGCATTTCCACCAGCCGCACCTGCGAGATAGGCCTGTCGAGCCACAGCGGCATCGACTACCACGGCCTGGTCTACCTGGTAGACCGAGTCACCCGGCCACGCAGCCTCTAACGCGTTGATATAGGTGGGGAACGCTGTAGGATCTGTGTAGGAGCGGGTTCACCCGCGAAAGGGCCGGCCCTGCTGGCCAATCCCCACCCGCCGTCCACCGTCGCAGCCGCCTACACAGATCGGTGGTGGACACACATCGGGCGCCAGACACAGCCCCCCGTAGGAGCGGGTTCACCCGCGAACACCGGCAACGCCGGTGCCATCCCCACCTCAATATCGCCCGCCACCATCCCGATTGAACCCCCGCCAATCCCCCACAGTCCACCTTACAGGCCCACCTTCCAGAGGCCCCAGAGGAGACACCCATGAAAGGTACCGCACTTTCGGCCCTGTTCGCGGCCGCCACCCTGCTGGCTTCGCCGGTGTTCGCCGCCGATGACCTCTGCACCACCAATCTGCAAAAAATCGACAACAGCATGGCCACCGCCGGCGCCACCTCCGAGGGCCTGGACAAGGCCATCACCGAGCACGTCGACAAAGCCAAGGCCGCCCAGGCCTCGGGCGACACCAAGGAGTGCATCGCCATTACCAGCAAAGTGCTGGAGCGCCTGGAAAAAACCGAGAAAGGCAGCAGTAGCGGCAACGGCGGCGCATAAGCCCCAAAGCGGGCGACTGGACCGGCTGTCGACGTCGCCCGCGCAATGGCGTATACTACGTCTCACGTACCGTAAGGTGCGGTAGCGTAACGCTAGCGTGGGGCCGATTAGGATTCGACGCCGGTAGCGAAACTCTAGGTGCATGCCGAGTTGGTAACAGAACTCGTAAATCCACTGTTGCAACTTTTATAGTTGCCAATGACGAAAACTACGGCGCGGAGTACAAGCTGGCTGCGTAAGCAGTCCTCTTGACCCGTTGCTTCTGGTAGCTTCGGCTCCAGCAATCACTAGGGGATGCCTGTAAACCCGAACTGATTGTCATACAGAACAGGATCGTCGCGTAGCACGTTGTGGGCGAAGTGACTAAAACTTACACAACTCATCCAAAGCACCCTGCCCGTCGGGCGGCTGCGGATTAAATCAGTAGACACGGCTAAGCATGTAGTACCGACAGCGGAGTACTGGCGGACGGGGGTTCAAATCCCCCCGGCTCCACCAAATGATCAATCAAAGACGTCCACGGACGTCTTTTTTTGTGCCTGCGATCCAGTAAATACGCGGCCTCCAGCGCTTTTGCGGTCTTTCAAGAGTTTTTGAGTTCCAGCCATTCGGGTATTCCAGGCGGTATTCCAGCTCACCCGGTGCTAATCTTTGGAATACCGAATCAGTGCCTGAGGACAATCTCATGCCTGCTCAAAACCTCCGCCTCTCCGATCGACAGCTTAAGGGAGTCAAACCCGCGTCCAAGGATTATGTCCTCACGGACGGTGACGGTTTGCAGCTCCGAGTACGCAGCAACGGCTCGTTGCTGTGGAATTTCAACTACCGCGAACCGGTGACCAAGAAGCGCATCAACATCGGCTTCGGGACCTATCCCGAACTGTCGCTGGCGAATGCACGAAAGATGGCAGTCGATGCACGCGAGCTGCTCGCACAGGGCATTGATCCGAAGGTGCAGCGCAACACGCTGAATGAGGCCAAGCGCGCAGAAACTGAACACACCTTCGAGAACGTGGCCACCGCCTGGTTCGAGCTCAAGAAAGACTCGGTGACCCCGGCCTACGCCGAGGACATTTGGCGGTCGCTCACGCTGCACGTGTTCCCCGATTTGAAGACGACACCACTCACCAAAATCACCGCGCCGATGGTGATCGGATTGCTTCGTCCAATTGAAGCGAAGGGCAGCTTGGAGACGGTCAAGCGTCTAAGCCAGCGGCTAAACGAGATCATGACCTACGGCGTAAACTCCGGGCTGATCTTCGCCAATCCGCTCACCGGCATCAGGGCAGTATTCAAGAAGCCCAAGAAAGAGAACATGGCTGCGCTTCCGCCCGAAGAACTCCCCGAGCTCATGCTGGAGATCGCGAACGCCAGCATCAAACGCACGACCCGTTGCCTGATCGAATGGCAGTTGCACACGATGACTCGCCCCGCCGAGGCGGCAACTACTCGCTGGGCAGACATCGACTTTGAAAGGCGCGTTTGGACTATCCCTGCGGAGCGGATGAAGAAGCGCCGCCCACACAGCATTCCTTTGAGTGATCACGCTGTCGCGTTGCTGGAGTCACTGAAGACTCACAGCGGCCATCGCGAATACGTCTTCCCGGCTGACAGAAACCCGCGCACTCACGCCAATAGCCAGACCGCCAACATGGCGTTGAAACGCATGGGGTTCCAAGATCGGTTGGTGAGCCACGGCATGCGCTCAATGGCCAGCACCATCTTGAATGAGCATGGGTGGGACCCGGAGCTCATTGAGGTCGCACTGGCGCATGTCGACAAGGATGAGGTGCGCAGCGCCTACAACCGAGCCGATTACATCGAGCGCCGGCGCCCGATGATGGCCTGGTGGAGTGAGTACATCCAGAAGGCCGCCACCGGCAGCCTGCTCGCCTCTGCTTACGGCCAAATCAGAGACAAGAATGTGGTGCCGATCCGCTAGGGCTATACGGGCGCAATAACGGCGGCGACAGCAACTGAGCGCTTAAGATTCAGGGAAAACAGCCTCGTTTATCCGCTTGTCAGCGCGGGTCCATCCAAACAGGGCTGCAAAGCCGCCCTGTTTGGATGGACCTCACTTTGAAGAGCTAAAAGCCACGACGTTGTCCGGGATTTACCACGGAATTCCACAGATGGATAACCGCTTTTCACGTCCTCAAGGGCGCTTAATTTCGGCCCTTGACCGGGTTTATCCACAGGCGTAGAACTGGCCGTGCAAAGGCTGTCGATGACAGCACCCCAGGTGACCCGAACCTTAAAGGTCACGCCGCTCCCGCGGCGGTTCTCCCCAAGTACGATTCGCATCCGGCAGCTCGTACGGTCACTACCCATGTGATGGATGCTCTTACACATATGGTGCTCGTGCGCCAGACACACCGTACCTCACTGCCCTGCAGCAACCTATCCGCTTGGCCGACTACTGCGCCAACCTGTGCCCGTCTCTTTCTTCTGGAAAGAGACGGGCACTTCTACCACTGCTGCAGCCCTGATCGCACAAGGCTTTGCGGCATTCCCCCTCGTGACAATCGGCGTGACAAACGCCGATGTCACCAGCAACAGCGCTGTAGATGATGGTGCCGCAGACCAAGGAATGGACTGCACCTGACTGACAGTCAGGCATGCCCCGGTCATCGCATTGCTGCTTGCACATGGCTCAGGATCTTCAGGCGCAGGTCTCGTCAGCCAGCGCTGCCTCCACCCGCCCACCGGTAACGGTGCTCAGGAGGCCAGATCATGAGATGCCCTTGCTCCCGGACGTAAGGAGCCGCCAGTCCCGCGCTAGAGGACATTCCCACAGGTCGCAGGGGCCTTGATCCCTGATAACACTCAACATTCTTGGCGGGATGACGTGGGGCGAGGATCAGACCAGGCGATGAGGTGATTCGACATGGCATTGGTGGGTAGACGCGATGGCCGTAATTTCGGCTACGGCAGGCAACTGAGCTACGCAGGGCCGCAGGCGTTGAAAGACATGTTCGGCGGCGGCCACTACGGCACGGTGAAGGCACACTGTGATCGGTGGCAGGCATTCGTCAGATGGTGCCGCTCCGAACAAGGGCCCGGTATCAATGATGCGCGGCACATTGATCGAAAGGTGTTGGCCGACTATGCGGCCTATCTGCGTGACCTGGTTGAGCGCGGTGATCTCGCCGTCAGCACCGCACAAAACCGGCTGTCCAGCGTCAACAGAACCATGGCGGCGCTTCGCGGTGATCAGCATGTGAAATTGCCAAGTCCGAGCAAGGCGTTGAGTATGCAGCGCAGCGGGGTTCGACAGTCAGTGCCTCAGGGCCAAGACCGCCAACAGATTAAGCAGATCGTCGATGCGCTTTGCCGCCATCATCAGCTACGAACTGCTGCGATCGTTCTGTTGGCGAGAGCCACCGGCATGCGCTTGCGTGAGGCTATCTTGGCTGACCTGCCACGGCTAAGCCGTGAGGCTAACGACCTAGGCAGGATCAACATCCAGGACGGCACCAAAGGTGGCCGCGCCGGCGCCTCGGCGCCACGTTGGATTACGGTGGACGACCATGTTCAAGGTGCACTTGGGTTTGCACGGCAGGTGTCGCCTGCGGGTAGCCGCAACCTCATTGCGCCTCACGAGAGCTATCTGAACCTTCTGCAAAAAATCATCCGCCCTGCGCGGGAAATTCTGCATGCACACAACCTCAAAGGCTTTCATGAGCTGCGAGCGGCATACGCATGTGAGCGCTATGAACAAATCACCCAACACCGCGCCCCTATCAACAGTGGTCAGTGTTGCCAGGTAGGCAAGAACCTTGATCGTGAGGCCCGAAGGCAAATCAGCTATGAGCTGGGGCACGGTCGGTTAGATGTAGCCGCTGCCTACGTAGGAGTACGCAGATGAATAAGGTATTCGATATGGAGCTGTTCTTGGCTGGGGTGCTGACGGGCTGGGAAGCAAGGAGAGTGATTGCTGAAATAAAAAAGCACTGGCCGGACTACATGAATGCTCCTCACGGGATATACCCGTTTCCGGACCCTGATACCATTTTCGTGCCAGATCAGGCTGAACTTAGCGAGCATTTCCAACCCTTTTTCGGTATCGATCTCAACTTGGTAAACCCGGATTGGCATGGATATTTGACCATGCTAGGGCCACTGGAGCCGACAGAGCATGAGAGGGTTGGCGAAGCGACCGAGGATACTGATTACCACTCCATTCTTTTGCACACCAACTGGATTGGCTTCAAGGTAGAGGACGGGCGATACCGCCTGATGGGTGACCCACGCTATTTTTTCCTTCATAGGGACAATGAGCATCTGGAAGACCCATATGTAGAGGCTCGCGAGCGCCTAGAATCGCTATATGCGGATCAAAAAGCTGCTTACGCGGCAGCCAAAAAAATGTATCAAGAGACGGGGCGGCTTTTCTCACCATCAGAAGTGGCAGAGAATTACCCCCAGTACGACCTTGAGCGAATCGCGTTTGTCGAGCAGATCGGTGGCGTGGCGGATTTCTCGAAATTCCCCATTTCCAGCCTTATGCTTGGCTATGCGCCGATCGAAAACGGCGGTATCACTGCCGGATACCCTATCAGCCCCGCTGGCCGTCCGTTTCATCATGTAGCCAGTGTACCTGCACACCATTACCAGTACTGGGGCGCAGATCTGATCATGATGTTTTACGAGCCGGAGGAACAGCTCGTGTTGTTTACGTTTTACAGCGAGCGCCGTGAGGGCGATGGAGACGACTTCTATTAGCGGGAGTGGCGGTACGCAGGTTGCGGGCTCAACGAGTGGCCTTCTGCCATGGTCAAAACCGCCTCACCTTGGTTAAGCTACCGCCACCGACGCATCCGCAGAGCGAGATGTGCGCACAGAGTGGCCACGCAAACGAAGGAACGATCATGGCAGCCCGCAGCAACTTCGCCTTTCTTCAGGAACACGACCCTGTTTTCCTTCAGCTTGCGCTCACGGCCGAGCAAGCATTCGCGAGCGACCCAAACACCACTCTGATCAAGTTGCGCCAATTCGGCGAAGCGCTGGCCCAGGATCTAGCCAGCCGCGCGGGTGTCGAATTTGATGCCCGCACCTCCCAGTCCGACTTGCTGTACAAGCTGAGCCGTGAGATTGAGCTGGATCAAAATATTCGCAGCCTATTCCATACCCTGCGAGTGGAAGGAAACAAAGCTACTCACGAGTTTCATACGCAGCATCGTGAGGCCATGGATGGACTGAAAGTGGGACGTGCCCTAGCCATCTGGTACCACCAATCGTTTGGAACAGACAGCCTTACCTTCAAACCGGGCCCTTTCGTCACACCCAGTGACCCAAGCACTTCGCTTCGCGACCTGCAAGGCCAGATTGAACAGTTAAAGGCACAACTCAGCGAGTCTAGCCAGCAACTGGAAACCAATCAGCAACTGGCCACATTGCTCAAACGCGAAGCAGAGGAATACGCAGTCCTCGCCGAGCAGATGGATGCCGAGTCGCGAAACCACAAGCAGTTGGCGGCAGAGCACGAAGCAGCTTTGATCAAACTCCGCGCAGAACATGAGCAAAGTCTTAAGACACTGCAGCAGCAACTCGTCGCGCAGCCACAGGCCAGCAAAGAGGTTACCCAGAAAACCAAGAGGGCCAGCAGCAAGTTCCAACTGTCGGAAGACCTGACGCGGATTCTCATTGACCAACTGTTGAACGATGCAGGATGGGAAGCAGACTCCTTGGAGCTTACCTACAGCAAAGGTGCGCGCCCTGAAAAGGGAAAAAACAAGGCTATCTCTGAATGGCCTACGAGTAGCCCGAAAGCCTGCGCCGACTACATTTTGTTCGCCGGCCTAGTACCCGTCGCGATCGTCGAAGCAAAACGGGAAAGCATAGATGTTGCCGACCGAATAACCCAAGCAGAGCGGTACGCCCGTGACTTCCGGCTTGACGTCGAACATCTGCAACCCTGGCCGCTGGATGGCCAAAACCAGCCATGGAATGATGGAAACGGCAGCCACTTCCAGGTGCCCTTTGCCTTCGCCTGCAATAGCCGCCCTTATATCAAGCAACTAGAAGAAAAGTCCGGCACTTGGTTCCGCGATTTGCGCAGCCCTGCCAACACCCGCCGGGCGCTGCACAACATCCACGCACCAGGCGATCTCCTCGACCTGCTCAAACGCAGCAAGGCAGAAGCCGAGGAAAAGCTGGCAAAGGAAGGTTTTGGCTACCTGAAATTGCGCGGCTACCAAGAGCAAGCCATCATGGCCGTTGAGCAGGCGCTGGCTCGCAATCAACGCAGCTGTCTGCTGGCAATGGCGACAGGCACAGGTAAAACCCGCACCATTATTGGCCTGATGTACCGCTTTCTCAAGGCCGAGCGTTTTAAACGGATTCTCTTTCTGGTCGACCGCAGCGCCTTGGGCCAGCAGGCGATTGACTCATTCAACGACGCTAAGCTGGAGCAGAATCACACACTGGCGCAGATCTACGATATCAACGGGTTGGCCGATATGGCTGCCGCAGCGGAAACCCGCATCCAGGTAGCAACCGTCCAGGCCATGGTTAGCCGGATCTTCCGCTCGGATAACCCACCACCCGTAGGGGAGTTTGACTGCATCATCGTCGACGAGGCCCACCGAGGGTATACGCTCGACCAAGAGATGACCGAGGGAGAATTGGCCATACGTGATGCTAGCCAATATCTTTCGCAGTACCGTCGCGTACTTGACTATTTCGACGCGTGCCGCATCGGCCTTACTGCCACACCGGCAAAACAGACCAGCGAAATTTTTGGCAAACCGGTATTCACTTACAGCTACCGGGAGGCCGTGGCCGACGACTGGCTGATAGACCACGAGCCACCGATTCGCTACGAAACCCAGCTTACTGAAAATGGCATTCATTTTGAAAAAGGTGATTCGGTCAGTGTCATCAACACCCAGACGGGGGAAGTCGATACTGCGGAACTGGAAGATGAGCTCAACTTCAGGACCGAATCCTTCAACCGCAGCGTCATTACACCGGCCTTCGACAAGGTCATCTGCGATGAGCTGGTCAAAGAGCTATATCCCTTCGGCGAAGAAAAGACCATGATCTTTTGCGTCAACCAAGCTCACGCCGTGCGGGTGAAGAATCTGCTGGATGATGCTTTCAAGGACGCATACGGACAGCAATATAATGAAACGTCAGTGCGTATCATTACCGGCCAGAGCGACAACGTTGAACAATTGATTAGCCGTTACAAGAACGAAAAATACCCCAACATCGCTATTACCGTTGACCTGCTGACAACCGGCATCGACGTACCTACTATCTGCAATCTGGTATTCATGCGTCGTGTACGCTCGCGGATCCTCTATGAGCAGATGAAGGGCCGAGCCACCCGGCGCTGTGACGAGATAGGTAAAACAGTATTCCGCATCTATGACCCCGTCGACCTCTATGCCAGCCTTGAAGAGGTCGACACCATGAAGCCATTGGTGAAGAACCCGAATATCTCCCTGGAGCAACTGGTAGGTGAGCTAACCGACGATGCCAGCCACAGCGCCCCGGGCAACCAGGAAGACACCAGCCACGCACATGATGTGCTTGACCAATTGAGCCAAAAGGTCATGCGCATTCTTCGCAAAGCCGAGCACAAAGCCGAGAGCAATCCGGCTATCAGGCAGAAACTCGAGGAGTTGCAGGATGCCTGGGGAGTCGAACCTGGCAAGCTGCATACCCATTTACACGGGCTCGGGCCACAACAGGCTGCTGGCTTCGTTCGTCAACACAGTCAACTGATCGACCAACTGGCGGCTGTCAGCGCCCTACTCGGATCGGAGAGATTCCCGATCATTTCTACGCACGATGACAAACTCACCTTGCGCGAGCAAAGCTATGGCAAGAACCAGAAACCTGCCGACTTTCTGGAAAGCTTCAACGAGTTCATTCACAAGCAACTGAACCAGTCAGTTGCGCTGAGCGTCGTGGTCAACCGCCCCAAGGATTTGACTCGCGAACACTTACGCGAAGTGCGGTTGCTGCTCGATCAGAACGGTTTCAGCGAAGCCAACCTGAAAAGTGCCTGGCGCAACCAGACCAACTACGAAATAGCAGCCAGCATCCTTGGGTACATTCGGCAAGCCGCGATCGGTGAGGCATTACTGCCGTTCGATCAACGCGTGGGAGATGCCATGAGACGAATTTACGCTATGCAGGCCTGGACACATGCGCAACGGAGCTGGCTGGACCGCCTTGCCAGGCAATTGGTGCATGAGGTTGTGCTCGACGCACAGCAAGTCAATGACGCCTTCCGCGAGGACGGCGGTATGAAAGGTCTGGACCGTAACCTTGGTGGCAACCTGGATGTAGTGCTGGAAGCTTTGAACGATAATCTTTGGTCGGCGGCTGGATGATATGATCACTCTGGGCTCGTTCTACGAGCCCTGGCCCCAATCCTCGAGCGTGATAAAAATCCGGGCAGTTCGCTTTCTGCGCCCGCTCCCGATTCGGCCCGCGCAATCGCCTCCCGGCACCTCCATGCAACGCGAGGAAACTTGCTAATCGGTTCAGCCGTGCATATCCTCCCAAGCAATACACCCGCCATGCCTATGGTTGCTTCGGCAGCTACAGGCATATTGAGCGGTTTTTTTTTGCCCGGTAGTTTTTGAGCCCTAAGGTGTCAGTACGCCTGCTCTCAACTTTCCTTCGCATCTGGCGCTCCTCAACGCCCCCCAAAATTTTTTGAGAGTTACCATGACCAATTCCGACATCGTCCAGAAACTCTGGAACCTGTGCGACGTACTGCGCGACGACGGTATCAACTACAGCGATTACGTTACCGAACTGGTGTTGCTGCTGTTCATCAAGATGGAATACGAGCAGGTTCAGAACAACGACAACTTCAGCCACAAGCTACCTGAAGGCGCTCGCTGGCCGGACCTTGCAGGTAAATCCGGGCTAACTCTGCTCAACCATTACCGGCAAATGCTGCTGGACCTGGGCAAGAACAGTGATCCACTGATCGCCGCCATCTATGCCGATGCCCAGACCCGGCTCAAGGAGCCGCGCCATCTGGAGCAACTCATCAGAAGCCTGGATGGCATCGACTGGTTCAGCGCCCGCAAGGACGGCCTTGGCGACCTTTACGAGGGTCTGCTGGAAAAGAATGCCAGTGAAACAAAATCCGGGGCTGGCCAGTACTTCACGCCACGCCCGTTGATCGATAGCATCATTCGCTGCATCCAACCGCAGCCTGGTGAGACCATACAGGACCCGGCCGCCGGGACTGCGGGCTTTTTGATTGCTGCTGACGCCTACATAAAAAGCAAGACTGATCAGCACTACAACCTCGACGCCAAGGCCAGGGCCTTCCAGCGTAACCGTGCCTTTGTTGGTGTAGAACTCGTCCCAGGCACCCGTCGTCTGGCGCTCATGAATACGCTACTGCATGGCATGGAAGGCGACGAAGAGGGTGTGGTGCACCTGGGTAATGCCCTAGGTCAGACAGGTGCTAGCCTGCCCAAGGTTGACGTCATCCTCTCCAACCCGCCGTTCGGCACTGCCAAGGGCGGCGGCGGGCCCACCCGCGACGACCTTACCTACCGAACCAGTAACAAGCAGTTGGCTTTCCTGCAACACATCTACCGTGGCCTCAAGCCTGGTGGTCGCGCCGCCGTGGTGCTGCCGGACAACGTGCTGTTCGAGGCCGGCGTCGGCACCGACGTGCGCCGCGACCTGATGGATAAGTGCAACCTGCATACCATCCTGCGCTTGCCTACTGGCATCTTCTACGCCCAAGGTGTGAAGACCAACGTGCTGTTTTTTCAGAAGGGCACCGTAGAGAACCCGCGCCAGGAAGAAGGCTGCACGAAACGCGTGTGGATCTATGACCTGCGCAGCAATATGCCCAGCTTCGGTAAGCGCACCCCCTTCGGCCCTACCCACCTCAGGCCGTTTGAGGATGCCTATGGCATCGATCCTAACGGCGATAGCCCGCGCGCTGAGAACGTCGAGGGCATTAGCGAGGCCAGCCGCTTCCGCTGCTTTACGCGCGATTACATCCGCAACGAACGTGGTGACTCACTGGACCTCAGTTGGCTAAAGGACAACAGCAGCCTGGATGCCGCCGACATGCCCGCTCCGGAAGTGCTGGCGGGTGAGGCCATGGCTGAACTGACCGAGGCGCTGCATGAGTTGGAAGAACTGATGAAGGCGCTGGGTGCGGGAGATGAGGTGGTGGCGCAGAAGCAGTTGATGGCGCAAGTGATGGGGTTGGAAATAGGTACTGATAATGAGTGAACTGCCAAACAATTGGACAACAGCGCGGCTCGGCGACTTAGCCGAAGATATTAGCTACGGATACACGGCCCCGTCCACAAGAGAGAGGATCGGCCCGCATCTGCTGCGAATCACAGATATTCAAGACAACGAGGTAGTATGGAGCTCCGTTCCATATTGCGAGATAGATTCCGAGCAGGCGAAGAAATATTTACTCAAAGAAAACGACCTTGTGTTTGCGAGAACAGGAGCAACTGTCGGGAAGAGTTTTCTGATTACTGGAGAAATTCCAGATGCAGTTTTTGCTTCTTACTTAATCCGTGTGCGCTGCATTCGACCAGAGGCTGCTTGCTATCTTTCACTTTACTTCCGATCCCAAGATTACTGGCGGCAAATTACGGGGTTCAGCGCAGGAATCGGTCAGCCAAACGTAAACGGTTCAAAGCTCAAAGAGCTAGTCATTCCTCTGCCTCCACTCGCCGAACAAACCCGCATTGCCGCCAAGCTCGACGAACTACTGGCCCAGGTCGATACCCTGAAGGCCCGTATCGACGGCATCCCCGCGCTGCTAAACCGTTTCCGCCAGTCCGTTCTCACCGCCGCTGTTTCTGGGCAACTGACCGAAGAGTGGCGTCAACATGCTGAGAATAAGAGTACGTCTAGCACTGCTCAACTTGGAGCGCTAATTACCGAAATGCGGAATGGAATGTCAGCTAAACCAAACGAAGATGGAAAAGGCCTTCCTATTCTTCGAATCAGCTCAGTTCGGGCCGGCTCAATAGATCAAACAGAAATTCGCTTTCTAGAATGCGACAACAATGAGAGAGAGCGTTACACACTAAAAGTTGGCGACCTTCTCTTCACTCGCTACAACGGGAGTCTCGAACTGGTCGGCGTTTGCGGCCTTGTTCGACAGCTATCTCATAGAGCCCTAATATACCCAGACAAACTTATTCGCGTCCGATGCGACACCAATCTTATTCTGCCCGAGTATTTGGAATTATTTTTTTCGGAAACCTCCACACGTCACCGGGTTATGGACCTTGTTAAGTCAACGTCGGGACAAAAAGGAATATCTGGACAAGATCTCAAGGCAATGGTTGTCACTTACCCTAGCCTGCTTGAGCAAACCGAAATAGCCAGCCGCGTCGAGCAACTGTTCACCATTGCCGATCAGCTAGAAGCCAAGGTCGTCTCGGCAAAAAGCCGCATTGACCACCTAACGCAGGGGATCTTGGCCAAAGCTTTCCGCGGCGAACTGGTGCCGCAAAATCCCAACGACGAGCCGGCCAGCGTTTTACTAGAGCGTATCAAAGCCCAACGCGCCGCCACTCCCAAGGCAAAGCGCGGTCACCGATCCGCTACGTTGAGCTAAGCCTTCATCAGGAATTGAAAGAGCCATGTCCGTCCCCACTTACGACCAGTTCATCGAGCCCATCCTGCGTTTTCTCGCTGACTACCCAGAAGGGGTCACTGCGGGGGAGGCCCACGAAGCAGCCGCCGTGACGCTTGGCCTAAGCGAGGCGCAGCGACAGGAGACCATCGCCAGCGGCCAAGCCACCTACAAGAACCGCTCCGGCTGGGCGCATGATCGGCTGAAACGCGCCGGCTATTCCAGCAGCGCCAAGCGTGGCTATTGGCAACTGACTGACACTGGCCGGGCCTTCGTCCAAGCCAACCCGGCTCCGTTAAGTCCAGAACAGGTCGAGCATTTAGCTGTGAACTTCATGAGCGTGAAATTGAAGACAGCACCGGATGCCGCCTCGCTGGATGAAAGCAACGACACATTAGCGCCTATTACCAAGACAGACCTCGCCACTAGCAGCCCGCAGGAGCGCCTGAACCAAGCCATCTTCGAGCTGCGTACCAGCGTCGCAGGCGACCTGCTGGACAGCCTGCTGCAAGCGAGCCCGACGCGCTTTGAGCGCATCGTACTCGACGTCCTGCACAGCCTCGGCTACGGAGCAAACCGTCAGGCGCTGCAGCAAGTCGGCGGTAGTGGCGACGGCGGCATCGACGGCGTGATCTCGCTGGACGCACTGGGGCTTGAAAAGGTCTATGTGCAAGCCAAGCGCTGGCAGAACACTGTAGGCCGCCCCGATTTGCAGGCGTTCTATGGCGCCTTGGCAGGGCAGAAAGCCAAACGCGGTGTATTCATCACCACCTCCGGCTTCACTGCCCAAGCAGTCGAGTTCGCGCTATCGGTCGAAGGGCTGGTACTGGTCGACGGTAAACGCTTGGTCAATCTGATGTTGGATCACGAGGTTGGTGTCAGCTCGCAGCTTTACAAGGTGGCGAGGCTCGACAGTGATTACTTTGATGAGTCGCTTGGCTGAGCTCAACAGCCACCGCCCATCGGAATCCAGCTCACGCAGCATTCCAGCTGGTATTCCACGCAATTTATATGACCATTAATTAGCCATTATAAACAAGTGCCTATAGAGTTATTTCAGCTCCCCCCGGCTCCACCAAATCCAAAGAAGAAGACGCCCTCGGGCGTCTTTTTTTGTGCCTGGTATTTGGGCGCTGCGGGTCGAAAAAATCGGATTTAACCCCTTTCTTGTAGGGCGTTTCCCAAAGATACTGCCTGCGCCTGTTTTCCGTTGCACACGTTAAATACGGTCTCTAGTCTCGACGTGTCGTTGGCATTCAACGACCGGGTTTAGCCGCCCGCTATCGTCAGACAACACAGCCGTGCAATTCCGAGCAATCGGCATTGGCGCTTTATGGCGGCTGTGCGTGGGGCACCTTCGGGTGCGCCGGGTGCCTGACGTCCCGGTCGGCTAACCCGCGTACAGTTGCCACCTTACTGTTTAGCCGCGGTGGGTGGTTGCTTCACTACGACAGGAGCCACGCCATGCTGAAGATAGTCCCCGACCCACCCCATCACCTCCACTCCCTGGAAGACACGATCATGATGGCCTCGGACTACGCGCTCTGTGCAGAAGCCGTAGCCCAGCAGGCAATACTGATGCAGCCCAAGTCACCCGCATCGGTTTTGATCATGGCCTCGATGCACGAGCTTGAAACCCTGCGGCGGCTACTCGAATCCGCGCTGACGCAAATACAGCAGACAGCCAACCCGCAACCGATGCATTGATTCGCATACCGAGCGGAAAAACTGTGGAAGCCCAGCTTACCGGCGCATCAGCAGAACCAGGGAGATTGAACAATGACAACCGAAGACACCCAATGCACAGTTGGTAAAACCATCTTCTTTCAAGGCGAAAACCAGACCCACCCACTGTTCCGCATCGAAGCCGGCATTCCTTGCCAGAACGCCCGCGAACAGGCCTCGGAACTGATGGGCTACGCGCGGGACCTGACCATCGACGGGCTGATGGAAGACAAGCCCAAGCTGATCTGGGCGGCGCACTACCTCTGTGCTTTGGGCAAAGCGCTACTGGATGATGCAGAACTCGGCATGATGCGTTAAGGCCTGCGTCATCCATTTACGTGGCCGCGATCACACGACCTAGGTGGCGGCCATATCATCGAAATGTGGGAAGCGCTCCTTCAAACGCTCAATCGTAGATCTCCATTTCGGTGTTTTTGGCCGACACACCGTATTCTGATTGCCGAACATCCCAATTTCTCGGACTGCCTGACTGATCGGCACGGTTTGCAACCATTGCACCGGAACGAAGTACTCGCACTGCTCTGGGTCGTCGATGAATGCTGCGTGGTAGCTAGCACGGGATGCCACCTCCAGAACTGGACGCTCCTGGCCATCTTTCATCACTGTAAATTCATTTGCAGGTGCTGCCCCTCCGAGAACCCGGCCAACCCCCACATAACCCTGCTGCGGAATATTTATCCACACACGGTCCCCAGCAGATAGCTGCTGGAGAGTCTTACTGTACCAGGAGCCCCCGCCACCGGAGATAAAGCCGAACTCCACAGCATCCGCCCATGAGCGCGAAACGGAGTCACCGAATGAGCAGTAAAACTCACCATTCCAAGGCTCGCTTTGACCGTAGCTCGCGGTTCATCGACAACAGCGCCAGCGCCTATCTGCACCTGCTGTACCAGAACAATGAGCGCGCCCCGCACATCGACGGGCTGGCACTGGCTTATGCACACACCCGGGTGCTGGAAGTACCCGATCGCCCAATTCGGCCAGAGGTGCTGCGCCCCTTGCTCAAGGCCTGCCGTGAGGGCCTGCGCCTGGAAACCGAATACGTGTCCTTCAACACCCCCAACGTCGAGGTACGCCTGATCGCCCCGCACACGCTGGTGTACACCGGCATGCGCTGGCACGTGCGGGCGTACTGCGAAAAGAACGGCCAGTATCGCGACTTCGTGCTGAGCCGCTTGCGCGGGCAGCCGGACTTGCTCGACGCATCGCCGAACACGCGTGAGCAGGATGAAGACTGGAATGTGGAAGTGCCCGTCATCTTCGAGCCTGATGGGCGGTTGAACGCGGCGCAGAAGGCAATCATCGAAACCGACTTCGGCATGACGGATGGGCAATTGGTGGTACCCAGCCGCAGGGCGTTAGTGAAGTATGTGTTGCAGCGGTATCAGATCGACCACCGCAACATGGCGATACTGCCCGAGGCCCAGCAACTGGTGGTAAGCAACCTCCAGGAACTGCAGCCGTGGTTGATGAAGTACTGACACTTAGCTCTTCGCAGTGTCAACCGAGATAAGCAGCGGGGCTGCGCCAACCTGCTCGGCAAGCTGGCTCCGATCATTATTCTGCTGATGCTGGATGATCCGGAACCAGGCATTACACGCTAGCCCCTGAAAGCCTTGCCCGGGACGAACCTTGGGAGCTGGCCTTCCCGCAAAGAACGCGACCCGGTGTTTGGCACCGGCTGTGCCGGTGTTCGCGGGCACGCCCGCTCCCACAGTGATCGCGCAAACTTTCAGACTTTGAGCAAGGCAAGTTGTCCCTCAGATTTGGCACAACTGTGGGGGCTAACTTACTCGCGAACACCGCCGAAGCCCGTGCCCCCCCCCTACCCGCCTTACCAGCTATAACTCAACTTCGCCGTCACCTCACGCCCCGGGTTGTAGTAATTCGCCGTCCCCGACCCCACCACATGCTGCTCATCGAACAGGTTGCTCACATTCAGCGCCAGGTCGGTCCCTTTGGCGATCTTGTAGTTCAGCGCCGCATCGAACAACGTGGTCCCATCGCTCTTCTTGGTATTGGCAGCATCCATGTAGTACGCCCCCACATACCGCGCGCCCAGGCCGACGCTCACGTCAGTGCCCGGTATGTCGTAGTAGCTCCACAACGATGCGGTGTGTTTGGGCGCAGTGGTGAATTCATTGCCCTTCAAGGAAGAGCCGTCATACAGCGACCCGCGCAGCACTTCGGACTCCATGTAGGAGTAAGCACCAATCACGCTGATGTCTTGCGTGACTTGTGCCTTGGCCTCCAGGTCAAGGCCACGCACGCGTGACTCGCCCACCGTCTGCTGCTCGATGATGCCGCTTGGCAACACCACGGCAATGGTGACGTTCTCCTGGGTCAGGTCATAAACAGCGGCGGAGAAGAGTGCGTCCATGCCCATGGGCGAGTACTTGATGCCCACTTCGTATTGCTTGCCGGTCTGCGGGGTAACGCCCACTTGCGGGGGCGAGACGGACTCCACCATGCTCACGTAGGTAGACACTTCATCGTTGACGATATAGGTCAGTGCCGCGCGGTAGGAGGTTTCGGAGAAGTTGTCCTTTTCCGTCTGCTCGCCACCGATGTATTCCTTGCTCGACAGGTCCATCGAGTCGTTACGCAAGCCTGCGGTCGCAATGACGCGGTCAAAGAACGACAGGTTCTGCTGCAGGAAAACCGCCTTGGTGGTGGCGTCATTCTTTTTGCGGGTATAGGGCGTGATGCCGCCAGGCACGCCGGTGAATACCGGGTTGGCGATGTCGATGGAGGGCGCCAGGCCGTAGACCGAGCTCTGTTTGGTCGTCGAGTCGAGGTACTCGACGCCCACCAGCGTGCTGCTGTCGATGTGCTCGAACTGGGCATCGTACTGCAGCATCAAGTTGCCATTGAGCTGATCGGCATCGCTGTCGGTGCCGAAGACGTAGCGTGGAATGGTGGTGCCAACACGCGAGGCATTGTCGCTCAGGTAAGCGTAGCCAAAGTCATCGGTCAGCTCGCTGTAGCGCAGGTTGCTGCGCAGCACGAAGCCGTTGTCGAAGTCGTGGGTGATGTTGCCGCTGAGGCTGGTGCGCTCGACATCGTGGAAGTTGTAGCTGGGCTCGCCGTAGAAGTCGCTGCGGTCGTATTCCTTGTCCAGCGGGTAGCCACCGCTGTTCGGCGAGCTGTTAGTCTTCAGGTAATCCAGCACCACCGTGGCCGAGGTGAAGTCGGTCGGCGCCCAGGTCAGGCCGCCCATCACGAAGCGGTTGTCGTCCTGGGAGTGGTCGTACTCGCGGTCGCTGTTCTGCATCTTGGCCGTGAAGCGGCCGGCCAGGGTTTGTTCGTCGTTCAGCGCATCGCCTACATCGATCCCGGTTTCGGCATGGTCATAGGAGCCGTAGGTCACGTAGCCTTGGCCAAACTTCTCGAAGCGCGGTTGCTTGGTCACAAAGTTGACCGAGCCACCCGGGTCTGCCGGGCCGAACAGGGTGGAGTTGGCACCCCGCAGAATTTCGATACGCTCGTAGGCGTAAGGGTCTTCGCGCACACCGCGCATCGAGCTGAGGGTCAGGCCGTCTCGGTAGGTGGTGGCCTGGAAGCCTCGGATCAGGAAGTAGTCGTTGCGGTCGTCCGAACCGTAGTAGTCGCTGACCACGCCGGGGGTGTACTGCAGCGCCTCTTCGGTGGTGCTGACGCTGCGCTGCTGCATTTCCTTGTTGGTCACCACAGACACGGACGCGGGCGTGTTGAGGATGCTGGTCGCCACCTTGCCACCTACCCACAGCTCCTTGGCAACCACCGAGTTGGCGTCATCGTCGGCGCTGGCCTTGACCTTGGCATTGATGATGACAGGCGCCAGGCGGTAGTCCTCGGTCGCGCCCAGCTCCAGCGGGCCGGCAGGCTTTGGTTGTGGTATTACCAGGTACGCATTGGGGCCCTGCGGCTCAAACTGCAACTCGGTTCCGCGCAGCAGCGACGACAGTGCCGAGCGTGTATCCAGCGCGCCCTGCACCCCGTTGGTATTGCGGTTGGCCACGTTCTGCGCATCGAACGAAAGGCTGATGCCCGCCTCGCGTGCAAAGCGGTCCAGTGCCGGCGCCAGCGGGCCCGCAGGAATGCTCCATTGCTTGAGCGGGTTGTTGTGATCAGCGCTCAAAGGCTGTGCAAGCGACGGCAGTGCGTAGGTGCTGACTGCCAGCCCCAACAGTGCAGCATGCAGGGCACGACTCAAGGGGTGGCGCTGTGGAACCGGGGTAAAACTCATTCTCTCGCTCCGTGTCGGTGGTCGGCGGGCTGGCCTGTAATCCGGCCTTCTCTACATGCCGAACGAGAATGAGAAAACACCTCATTTATTTTTACACTGGGCATCTTGCGCGAACCACCCGCCTACCCCGATACAAAACCGCGCGGTGGATGGCCTTGCGTTGACCCAATCGTTGCCGGGAATGGACGGCACACGCGCGGCGAAGCGAGCTTGCCCCGATCGACCCGCTTGACCTCAGGGCGCATGGCGTTCTTGGCCATTTCGCCAAATCGTCCCGCAACGCCCAGCGCTACGAGAGGCAGCAATACCCCGCCCAGGTGTGCGCGGCCTTGGTCTGTATGCCTGTCGAGGCCCTGGCTGCTGGCGCCACGAGTCCCCCAACCGCCTCCGACAGCCCCGCCAGCGGAACAGCCAGCACCCTGGCCCCTGAGGCTGATCAATTACATCTGGCGCAATCCCTGTAGCGGCCTTGTGTCGCGCATGTCATTCATGGCGCCGGGGCAGATTCGTCGACATCCTGTTCGGGTGCAGCCGACTGCGCCCGACATGCAGGTTGGAGATTGCATGATCGAGCGACCCGGTATATCCACCATCCAGGCCGCCGCCCGCTCTACCCGTACTCCAGTTATTGTCCATTTCGCCATCTCCCTGGTTCGACGCGTCCCTAAAAAATGCGCCGCTAGATTCTGGTCAATGCCAAACCCGATACTGTCGACCGGGTTCAACGCATGATCTTTACCTCGCTCCCAGCTGCTTGCTGGGCCTCGGCCTGAGGCAAGGCACAATTGCCCAGCCGAGTGCCACGCAGTAACGCCACGCAAACCTGTATGCGCTGAAAGGCGTCACGCCATGAGCTTCAGGACACTGGCTGCAAGTTTCTGAAAACGGTCAAGGACGCCCTGGGTATCCCTGCCCGTTTACGCCAGGTCATCGCCGCCGCCCCCAAGCTACGCATGCAGGTGCATAACACCGCCCGTCATCGCCTCATCACGCATGGTGCGCTGGCAGGTGTGGTCGCAGCGTATCGGTTTCGACCAGGGCAGCGAGCGCAACGGTGAGGTCAGGGGCGGGCGTGGTAGTGACGGCCACTACGAGGGTGAACATCGGCAGATCATCAGCCCTGATTCAACTTCAGAATATGCGTCTTTATGGCCTGCCCGGCGGCATCGACAAGGCTCATATAGAACCCCTTGCCCAGGCCGAGCAACGGTGATCCCTTCAATGATTCAGCCGTTGCCTTCAGCGTGATGACGCCGAACTGCTCTGCGATGGTCTCAATACTGCGCTGGCGCTTCCCAGGCTGGTCGTACGGCTTTTGATACCACGTGGCAATCTGGTACTGGGCGTCCTCTCTTTCGAATGCCGCGTACAAGTGCTGGGCCAGCGCAGTAACCGTTTCACGAATCAGCCCAGGGTCGGTATCGTGATTATTCAGCAATGCCTCGAAAGGGGCATTGGCTACCGCCAGAAGATCTCCGATGGTGTAGCCCGCCATCGGTGGAAACACACCAGGCGGCAACTCGACGGCTGCGCCATTCGCTAAAGTTGAACTGCCTTCGTCGTGCATAAAAAGCTCCTTTCTCTTAGCGCGAAGCGCTCTTGTATCCGTGCAAAGCATCCCTGCACGAGAGTGACGAAACGGTGAAGCGCACCACATACTGCATAAAGTCACCAGGCGCAATATTGGCCGGGTACGCGCCTCTGTCGACAGCCGAACTGTGGGTAAGTACGGCATCACAACTCTCCACGGCTGCCAGGACGGGCAGGATGAGTTTACACGTGGACATGCCAGTTTCCTTACTTGAAAAGTCTGCTGGAGCACACCAGAAGAACTGCCCCATGTCTTGCTGCTGAACCTTCGTCTGGCCCAGAAAAACAAAGGGCACCCATCCTCGGGTGCCCTTTGCCTTACAGCCAGGTGAACTGAATCACCCCATCGATCGCGCGCCCACCGGTTGCGCATGGCCCCTCGCCGTCACGATCCCCAGGAAGGAAATCACGATCGCCAGGCCCAATGTCGAGCTCACTTCCGCCCGATGCTCAGGCGTGTACATCATCACCGCCAGCGCCCCGGCAATGAAGATGATCACCGCCCAGGTCAGGTACGGGAACAGCCACATGCGGAACTTCAGTTCGGTGTTCTCGCGCTCCAGACGGCGGCGCATGCGCAGCTGGGAGATGGCGATAACCATGTACACCAACAGGGCGATGGCGCCGGAGCTGGCCAGCAGGAACTCGAACACGCCCTTGGGTGCGAAGTAGTTGAGGACCGCGATGGCCGCACCGATCAAGGTGCTGCCGAACACTGCAGCACGCGGTACGCCGACCTTGGAGGTCTTGTTGAGGAAGGCCGGGGCGTCACCGCGCTTGGCCAGCGAGAACATCATCCGCGAAGCGATGTAGATCGACGAGTTCATGCAGCTGGTAACGGCTACCAGAACCACCAGGTCGACCATGAATGCCGCGTTGGGGATGTTCATGATTTCCAGCGCACGCTGGTACGAACCCACCACTGCCAGTTGCGGGTCGTTCCACGGCACCACCGAAATGATCACGAAGATCGACAGGATGTAGAAGGTGCTGATACGCCAGATCACCGAGCGAGTGGCCTTGGCAATGTTGCGCGACGGGTCGCTGGACTCGGACGCGGCGATGGTCACCGCCTCGGTGCCGATGAAGCTGAACATCACGGTGATGAACGCCCCCACCACTGCCGACCAGCCATTCGGTGCAAAGCCGCCGTATTCGGCAACCAAGCTGCTCAGGCCACTGACCTCGCGGTTGGGCAGCCAGCCCATCAGCGCGGCAAAGCCCAGGCCGATGAAGCCCAGAATGGCGGTGACTTTGAGGATGGCGAACCAGAACTCGAACTCGCCGTACTTGGCCACGCTGAACAGGTTGGTACCGGCCAGCAGCAACACCGAAGCCAGGGCGAAGATCCAGCTGTCCACCTGCGGGAACCAGGCGTTCAGCACATGCCCGGCGGCCAATGCTTCGATAGGAATGACCAGTACCCAGAACCACCAGTACAACCAGCCGATGGTATAGCCGGCCCAGCGGCCAATGGCCTGGTCGGCATAGGTGGAAAACGATCCGGTGTCGGGGTGTGCCACGGCCATTTCGCCGAGCATGCGCATGACCAGTACCACCAAGGTTCCGGCCACGAAATAGGAAATTATGGTTGCTGGCCCGGCTGCCGCGATGGCATGGCCAGAACCTACGAAAAGTCCGGCGCCGATGATGCCGGCGATGGACAGCATCGTTACGTGACGTGGCTTGAAACCTTGTGCAAGGTTGCCATCAGATCCCACGGTGTTCATTGATGTTGTTCTCTTTTTGCTGACACAAGGAAGGACGGGCAGGCGTAGGCGAAAAATATCTCCTTTGAAATCAATAAGTCGACACGTTACTCGCGCTCTGTTGTTGATCTTTGGAGCGCTTCACAGAGCAACGTGTCAGTGCAGGGCGGGCTTCATTTAATCCCCGCATGGCTGTGGGGAATTACACGAGAACGCCCCGGAACTGTTCGATCACGACAGGGCATTTCCATCAACGCCAAATGTCGCGAATGGCATGTCCGATCGCGCCATAGGCCCAAATGGAGCTTTTGTTTTTCATATGAATGTGTGTTGTCTGTGCCGGCCCTTTCGCGGGTGAACCCGCTCCTACGATGGTACGTGGCGACGGTACCGATTGGTGAATGCGGTGGCGGGTGCGGTGGTGAATGAATGGGGGGATTGGCCGGCAGGTCCGGCCCTTTCGCGGGTGAACCCGCTCCTACGATGGTACGTGGCGACGGTACCGATTGATGAATGCGGTGGCGGCTGCGGTGGTGAATGACTGGGGGGATTGGCCGGCAGGTCCGGCCTATTCGCGGGTGAACCCGCTCCTACGACGGGAGGTGGCGACGGTACCGATTGATGAATGCGGTGGCGGCTGCGGTGGTGAATGACTGGGGGGATTGGCCGGCAGGTCCGGCCCTTTCGCGGGTGAACCCGCTCCTACGACGGCGTGGCGACACCACCGGTTGATGTAGGAGCGGGCTTGCCCGCGAAGAGGCCAGCAGCCTCAACGCACCAGGCAAGGCCGTTTGTTATCGAAGCGCCAACCCGGAATCAGGAACTGCATCGCCACGCTGTCATCCCGCGCCCCCAGCCCCATGTTGCGGTAACACTCATGGGCCTTGGCCAGCTGGTCTTCATCCAGTTCCACGCCCAGGCCCGGCCGCGCCGGCACCCGCACATGCCCGTCGACAATGCGCAGGGGCTCACGGGTCAGGCGCTGGCCATCCTGCCAGATCCAGTGCGTATCGATCGCCGTGATTTCGCCCGGCGCCGCAGCCGCCACCTGGGTGAACATCGCCAGCGAAATGTCGAAGTGGTTGTTCGAGTGCGATCCCCACGTCAGGCCCCAGTCATTGCACATCTGCGCCACTCTTACCGAACCCTGCAAGGTCCAGAAGTGCGGATCGGCCAGCGGAATGTCCACCGACTGCAACTGAATGGCATGGCCCATCTGTCGCCAGTCGGTGGCAATCATGTTGGTCGCGGTAGGCAGGCCGGTGGCGCGGCGGAACTCGGCCATCACCTCGCGGCCCGAGTAACCGTTCTCGGCACCGCACGGGTCTTCGGCGTAGGCCAGTACATCGTGCTTGTCGCGGCACAGGGCGATGGCCTCCTTCAGCGACCACGCGCCATTGGGGTCGAGCGTGATGCGCGCTTCGGGGAAGCGTTCGGCCAGCGCTGTCACAGCCTCCATCTCTTCTTCACCGCGCAGCACACCGCCCTTGAGCTTGAAGTCGCTGAAGCCATAGCGCGCCTTGGCGGCCTCGGCCAGCCGCACCACTGCTTCCGGGGTCAGGGCCTTTTCGTGGCGCAGGCGGAACCAGTCGTCATCGCTGTCGGCTTCGTTGCGATAAGCCAGGTCGGTCTGCTGGCGGTCGCCGATGTAGAACAGGTAGCCGAGCATCTTCACCGCATCCCGTTGCTGCCCCTCGCCCAGCAGTGCCGCCATCGGCACGTTCAGGTGCTGGCCAAGCAGGTCGAGCAACGCCGACTCGATGGCCGTCACCGCATGCACGGTGATGCGCAGGTCGAAGGTCTGCAGGCCACGGCCTGCCGAGTCGCGGTTGGCGAAGGTCTGGCGCATGGCATTGAGCACACGCTGGTAGTGGCCGATCGGCTGGCCGACCACCAGGCTGCGGGCGTCCTCCAGGGTCTGGCGAATGTTCTCGCCGCCGGGCACTTCGCCCAGGCCGGTATTGCCGGCGCTGTCGCGCAGCACCACCACGTTGCGGGTGAAGTACGGGCCATGGGCGCCACTGAGGTTGAGCAGCATGCTGTCATGGCCGGCCACGGGGACCACGCGCAGGTCGGTGACCACCGGGGTGCTGGTGTGAAGGGTCTGCATATTCATGAGGGTTGTCTCGCAGTCATCAGTGGGTCTGGCCCAGGGCCGAAGGGGCCTTGAGGTCATCGGAAGGGACGCCCTTGGGGCGAATGCGTACGAAGAAGATGGCAATCGCCGCCAGCACCGAGGTCACTGCCAGGCCGTACAGCCCGCCTTGGATCGAGCCAGCCTGCTGCTCCAGCAAGCCGAAGGTGGTGGGGGCAACGAAACCGCCGAGGTTGCCGACCGAGTTGATCAGGGCAATCACCGCCGCAGCGATGCGGGCATCCAGGTAGCCCTGGGGGATTGGCCAGAACAGTGACGACGCTGACTTGAAGCCGATCGCGGCGAAGCACACAGCGACGAAGGCGAACACTGGCCCACCCGTAGTGGACATGAACATGCCCGTGGCAGCGACCAGCAGCGCGCCCGCCACCCAGGCCTGCTGGAACTTCCAGCGAGCGGAACCGGCGGCGAAGGCGTACATGGCCAGGATCGAGATCAGCCAAGGGATCGAGTTGAAGAAACCGACCTGCATGTCACTGAGGTCGCCCATACGCTTGATGATGCTAGGCAGCCAGAAGGTCGCAGCGTAGATGGTCAGCTGGATACAGAAGTAGATCAGGCAGAACAGCACGATCTGGCGGTCCTTGAGCAGGCGCCAGGCCGACGGCCTGACCGCGCCGATGGCCTCACGCGCTTGCTGCTCGCGGTCGATGGTGGCGACCAGCGCGTCCTGCTCGGCCTTGCTCAGCCATTTGGCGTCCTGCGGCTTCGAGTCCAGCCAGAAGAACACAAAGAAGCACAGCGCCACCGAGGCCATGCCTTCGATGAACAGCATCCACTGCCAGCCATGCAGGCCCAGGCCCTGGATCTGCATCAACGCCCCGGCCAGCGGCCCGGAAATCAGCGATGCCAGTGCAGAACCGCTGAGGAAGATAGCAATGGCCTTGCCGCGCTCGGCCGCAGGCAGCCAACGGGTGAAGTAGTAGATCACGCCAGGAAAGAAGCCGGCTTCGGCGACCCCGAGCAGAAAACGCAACACGTAGAACTGGGTTTCGTTCTGCACGAAGGCCATGGCCGTGGCCACCAGCCCCCAGGTAAACATGATACGGGTCAGCCACAGCCGGGCACCGACCTTTTGCAGCAGCATGTTCGAAGGTACTTCGAACAGCGCGTAACCGATGAAGAACAGCCCGGCACCAAAGCCAAAGGCCGCAGCGCTGATGCCCAGGTCGCTTTCCAGGTGCGGGCGGACGAAGCCAATGTTGACGCGGTCGAGGTAGTTGACGATGAACATGATGACGAACAGCGGCAGGACGTGGCGCTTGACCTTGGCCACGGCACTGGCCAACGCGTCGCCTTCATTCCGGGCAGACGGAGCGAGGGTGTCGTTCACTTGCGGATCTCCCACTAATTGTTTTTGTGCGGGTCGGGTTGTCTGACATGGCAGTGGGGAGGAGCTTATGCGCAGCGAAGTTGTACGACAAGATCATTAACGTCGGCAAAATAGCAATATACAAGCTGTCACAATGCTAATTTGATCCGAACGTGCAGAAACAGATCAATTACATGCTGAATTGGATGCGCGAAAAATCGGCAAAAAATTTTTCTATCGATTAACTTGTCGTACAAGTAATCAAGAAGCGAATCACTCATGGAACCCGAACACGCGCGCAAACGCGGCCATAGCCGTGCCCATGACCTGGTTTCCAGCCTGACCCAGCAAATTCTGCTGGGCACCTTCAAACCAGGCGACAAACTGCCTTCGGAAAACACCCTGGTGCGCGAGCACGGGGTCAGTCGCACGGTGGTTCGCGAAGCCTTGTCGAAGCTGCAGGCCTCTGGGCTGGTGGAGCCGCGCCACGGGATCGGTACGTTCGTGATGGAACGCCAGGCCCAGGCCGGCCTGCGCGTTGCGGCGGAGAGCGCGGCGAATGTGCGCGATCTGCTGGAGCTGCGTATTGGCCTTGAGGGCCAGGCTGCCGCGCTGGCCGCACTGCGTCGTGACGAGGGGCATCTGGCGCGCATGCGCCAGGCACTGGATGACTATCAGGACCTGGCCGCTGCCGGCGACAGCTGTATCGAAGCCGACCGGCGCTTTCACCTGCTGATTGCCGAGGCCACCGGCAATCTGTATTTCACCGAGATGCTGCTGCAACTGGGCAATGGTCTGATCCCGCGCAACCGCATGGCCAAGGCCGAGCGCGCGGGGGCCAAGCTGGCGCGGCAAGCGTACCTGGCCAACCTGGAGCATGAGGCGATCCTCAATGCCATCCGCCGACAAGACCCGGATGCGGCGCGGGCGGCGGTGTGCCTGCACCTGTCCAACAGCCGCGACCGGCTATTGCCGGACTGACTGTCAGGCAGTGCAAGACGAGGATAATGGCATGCAGGGTGGCCGTTACATCCAGCTACCCTGCCCTCACTTCACCAGGTCAGGCAGATCTTGCCGAAGTGCCGGTTGCTTTCCTGGTAACGGAACGCCTCGACGATCTGCTCCAGTTCGAAATGCTTGTCCACCACCGGCCGCAGGCCGTTGGCGTCGATCGCCCGCACCATCGCCTGCTGCTGCGCTCGGCTGCCAACCAGCACCCCTTGCAGCCGAATCTGCCGCACCAGCGCCTGCACCAGCGGCAACTGCCCGGCCACCCCGGTAAGGATGCCGATCAGCGAAACATGCCCGCCAATGCGCGCGGCAATCATCGACTGCTCCAGCGTCGCCGGGCCGCCCACTTCAATCACATGATCGACACCGCGGTTGCCAGTCAGCTCACGCACCTTCTCACCCCAGGCCGGGGTGCTCCTGTAGTTGATCAGGTGGTCGGCACCCAGAGCCTTCAGGCGCTCCAGCTTGGCATCGCTGGACGAGGTGGCGATCACGGTCGCACCCGCCAGCTTGGCGAACTGCAGGGCGAAAATCGACACACCGCCGGTCCCCTGCACCAGCACCGTGTCGCCGGGTTTGAGGTGATCATCGCTCATCAGCGCGCGCCAGGCGGTAAGGCCGGCGGTGGTCAGGGTGGCAGCCTCGGCATGGCTGAAACCCTGGGGTGCCAGGGTGAAGGCGCTGGCGCGGGCAGTCACCTGCTCACGGGCGTAGCCGTCGATGCCGTCGCCGGGCACCCGGGCAAAGCCCTCGACATTGGCCTGGCCATCGAGCCAGTCGGGGAAGAAGGTGCTGACCACATTGTCGCCGACCTGGAACTCAGTGACGCCAGCCCCCACCGCAACCACCTCGCCGGCGCCATCGGCCATGGGGATGCGTCGCTCGCTCGGGCCCCACATGCCGCTGACCACGGCGAAATCGTGGTAGTTGAGGGAACTGGCGTGCAGGCGCACGGTAATCTCGCCGGCCTGGGGGGCCTGGGCCTCGCAGGTGCCGACCTCGACTTTGTCGTAGCCGCCGCCGGGTTTTACGTAGATGGCCTTGCTGCTCATGGGTGGGTCTCCGTATCAGAGCAAAGAATGGGGTTCAGCATAGACAGATCCGGCCCTTTCGCGGGCACGCCCGCCCTGACAGGGGCACCACAGGCCCCGAGACGTGCGCAATACCTGTGGGAGCGGGCGTGCCCGCGAAGAGGCCCGCATGGCCAACACACGCATCAGCCCAGCATCACCTTCAACGCCCGGCAATCCGCCGCATGCCAATCCACCAGCTCTGGCCAGGGGTTGTCCGGCAGGTTCACCAGCACCGTGCGTGCTCCTGCAGCCCGCCCACAGTCCAGGTCAAAGCGGTAATCCCCCACCATCACCAGTTCGCTCGGTGTCACGCCCCAGGCGCTGGCAATCTTCAGCAGCCCATCCGGGCTCGGCTTGGGCGCAGCCTCGTCACGCCCAAGAATATGTTCCACCGGGAAGCAGTCCGCCAGGCCGATGGCCTCCAGCGTTACATGCGCAAGCTCACGCGCATTGCGGGTCAGAATACCCAGCCGGCACCCGCGCTCGGCCAACTCGCGCACCAGTTCCACCGCCCCGGTGGCCGCCGTGGAGGCCGTTGCCAGGTCCCTTTCGTGTTCCAGCAACCAGGCATGCTTGGCCGCCGCTTCCGCCGCCGGCAAGGCCGCCAGGTGGGTGAGGATGTCGTGTTCGGCCGGGATGTCCAGCGCCACCCGAATGGCGGCGAAGTCGTGCACGGCCACGGTCAGGGTGCCGTCCATGTCGAACACCCAGTTGCGCACCTCGCCCAGGCTCATGCCCAGTCCTTGCGATGGCGAATCAGGCCTTCCTGGCTCGACGATGCCACCAGCTGCCCGGCCTGGTTGAAAATGCTGCCGCGGCAGAAACCACGGGAATTGCCGGCCCAGGGGCTATCGGTGGCGTACAGTAGCCACTCGTCGGCGCGCAGGTTGCCGTGAAACCACAGCGAATGGTCGAGGCTGGCGATCTGCATGTCGCGCTGCCACACCGATTTGCCATGGGGCAGCAACGCCGTGGTCAGCAGGCCGAAGTCCGAGGCGTAGGCCAGCATGTACTTGTGCAGGGCAGGCACGTCAGGCAGGTTGCCGTCGGCGCGGAACCAGGCGTATTTCACCGGGTCGCCCGGCTTGGGGTTGAACGGGTCGCGCTCGGTGACCGGGCGGATCTCGATCGGCTTGGCGCACAGCACCTTGTCGCGGATGCGCTCAGGCAACTGGTCAGCCATGGCACGGGCCAGTTCCACCTCGGTAGGCAGGTTTTCCGGGCCGACCACGTCAGGCATCTGCGCCTGGTGCTCGAAGCCTTCCTCGTCGTACTGGAACGACGCGCTGCAGGTGAAGATGGTCTGGCCCTTCTGGATCGCCGTCACCCGCCGTGTACTGAAGCTGCCGCCATCGCGCACCCGGTCCACCGAGTACACCACTGGAAGGCTGGCATCGCCCGGGCGCAGGAAGTAGCCGTGCAACGAATGCACATGGCGCGCGTCCTCGACGGTCTGACTGGCAGCCGACAACGACTGGCCCAGCACCTGCCCACCGTAAAGCTGGCGGAAGCCCAGGTCCTGG
Source organism: Pseudomonas sp. zjy_15 (assembly GCF_043101865.1). NCBI lineage: Bacteria > Pseudomonadati > Pseudomonadota > Gammaproteobacteria > Pseudomonadales > Pseudomonadaceae > Pseudomonas > Pseudomonas sp. zjy_15. The sequence continues at coordinate 57,657 of NZ_JBICII010000095.1, read as the reverse complement.
CTACGTCCACGGAACAGGTTCTCCTCGATGGATTCGAGGCTCAACAGGTCGACCAGGTCGTCCAACACATGACTCATCGGGGGATCTCCGTAGGAGCGAGCCTAGCTCGCGATGCGCCGCCCGAGCGGCGCTCGATTTCACAGGCGCTGAACGTGTTACGGGCAAGCGCCTTCCAAGTAGGCAAATGATACAGCGTTTGTCATTCGTGCCGGGCATGGCCGTGCATTCAGGCGCGCAGGGTGCGCTCCCAGTGCGCGCGGTCAATGCGGTACAGCACATGCGGGCGCAGTGGGTGGCCAATGGGCAGGCGGGGGTGCTCGAAACTGCCGTGTGGGTCCTGCTGCATGCCGATGGCCTGCATGACCTTCTGCGACGGCAGGTTGCATTCGCTAGTGAACGACACGACCTCCTCCAGGCGCAATTGGGCAAAAGCACAACGCAGGCAGGTCCACGCCGCTTCGCTGGCAAAGCCAAGGCCCCAGTGGCGGCGGGCCAGGCGCCAGCCAATCTCTACGGCGGGGGTGAAATCGGCGTCAAAGCCCACGTGCAGCAAGCCAGTCATGCCGATGAACGCGCCGCTGTCCTTGCGCTCCAGGGCCCACAAACCAAAACCGTATTCATTGAAGTGCCCACGCACCCGGCCGATCAACGCAGCGGCCTCAAGACGCGTCAACGGCGCCGGAAAGTAACGCATTACCTGCGGGTCGGCGCACAGCGCGGCGAACTCGCGCAGGTCGTCGTCATGCCATTGGCGCAGCACCAGCCTTGCGCTTTCCAGTTCAAGAATAGGGGTCATCGGGCCTGCTCCGGTTTTGCCGTGTTGCAGTTTACAGCGTAGGCGCGGGCGCGGGTTTCACCCAGCCGGTAGTAGCCGAATGCAATTTTCACACGCCCTTCACCGGCCCCCGACAGGCCACTTGGCAGGATGCCGCCATCCCTGCCGTGCCAAGCACGGCCATGCCAACGGAGCCACGCATGCAATCGAGCAATACCCTGGGGCACTCCGCCATTCACGCCCGGCGCAAGCGACGCCTGACCCGCAAAGCCCTCGGAGCCGCCCTGGGCCTGTGCATGGTCGTGGCGGCGTTGACCACCTGGCTGGCGACGAGGACGCATATCGTGGACCTTGGCAACGAGCAACAACTGAGTGACAGCGGCCTGCTGCAGGACTGGGCCGAAGGTGCGGTGATCGTGATGATCCGCCACGCCGAACGCTGCGACAGCGCCCCCGGCCCTTGCCTGGACGACCCTACGGGTATCACCCTGAGCGGTAGCCAGGCTGCCGCCCGCGTTGGCCTGGGGCTGCACCGGCTGGGCCTGAACAACGCCGACTTGCTCACCAGCCCGAAACGGCGCACCCGGCAAACCGCGCACTTCATCCTCGGCCAGGCGGTGGCCAGCGAAGACTGGCTGGAAAGCTGCGACAGCCAGTTCGCCAACGAAGCGCTTGCACACAAACGCGCGGGCCACAACCTGGTGCTGGTGACTCACAACGGCTGCATCGACCACTTTGCCCGCCAGCAGCACGTTGCCGGCGGCGAACGTCAAAGCAACTATGCCAGCGCCCTGTTCGTATCGGTGGATGGCAATGGCAAGGCACGCATCCTGGGGCGCCTGAACGAACCGGACTGGCAACGGGTATTGGCCAGCACAGGAAAATAGCGGCCATCTCTGTGGGAGCGGCCTTGTGTCGCGATTGGGCTGCGCAGCAGCCCCAGCAATGTGTGCATCTGCGCTGAAATTTTGGGGCTGCTGCGCAGCCCAATCGCGACACAAGGCCGCTCCCACAAAGGGCCGGTACCGGCGCAAGAAACAGGTACTCCCATTACAGTCACCCGTCATGGCAAGATCAGCACTGGCCCTGATTACGACCTCAACCATGCCGTTGCCGCTGATCTACCACGAAGATTACAGCCCGGAGTTCCCCGCCGAACACCGCTTCCCAATGGACAAGTTCCGACTGCTGCACGACCACCTGGTCGGCAGCGGGCTGACCACCGACCAGGCCCTGCTGCGCCCGGACATCTGCCCCAACGACATCCTCGCCCTGGCCCATGACCGCAGCTACATCGAGCGCTACATGAACGGCGAGCTGTCGCGCGAGGACCAGCGCCGCCTCGGCCTGCCCTGGAGCGAGGCCCTGGCCCGGCGTACCGTGCGCGCCGTCGGCGGCTCACTGCTGACTGCCGAGATGGCGCTGCAGCACGGCATCGCCTGCCACCTCGCCGGTGGCACCCACCACGCTCATTACGACCACCCCGCCGGCTTCTGCATTTTCAACGACCTGGCGGTCATCAGCCGCTACCTGCTGGAAGCAGGCCGGGTACACCGGGTGCTGATCTTCGATTGCGACGTGCACCAGGGTGACGGCACCGCGCGCATCCTGCACGACACGCCTGAGGCCATCACCGTGTCGCTGCACTGCGAACAGAACTTCCCCGCCCGCAAGGCACAAAGCGACTGGGACATCCCTCTGCCCCGAGGCATGGGCGACGCGGCCTACCTGAAGGTGGTGGACGACGCCCTCAACTACCTGCTGCCGCTTTATCAACCCGACCTGGTGTTGTATGACGCCGGTGTCGATGTGCACAAGGACGACGCCCTGGGCTACCTGCAACTGACCGACGCAGGCGTTGCCGCCCGTGACGAAGCCGTGCTGCGCCATTGCCTGGGCCGCGATATCCCGGTGGTGGGCGTGATCGGCGGAGGCTACAGCAAGGACCGCACAGCCCTGGCCAAACGCCACGGCATCCTTCACCACAGCGCCGCACGTGTCATGGGTTGTTCACAATGACTGTGGAACCGCTTGTGGATAACCTGCGCGAAAGCCGCTGTAGCCCTTTACTGGCAAGGCCTGCGTGACGCTGGCTATTTTTTGACCAGTGCTTCCGTGGGCAGCGCTGCGGTAGAATGCGCCTCTTTTCCACAGCCTGCTGCCCACCATGCCCGATCTGAACCCCGCATCCCCTCCTCCCGCTGTCGTCATCGGTGGCGGCCCCGCCGGCCTGATGGCTGCCGAAGCACTGGCCAACGCAGGCCTGGCGGTCGAGGTGTTCGATGCCATGCCTTCGGTTGGGCGCAAGTTCCTGCTGGCGGGTGTCGGCGGCATGAACATCACCCATTCCGAGCCCTACCCGGCGTTCGTGGCCCGCTATGCCGAACGCCAGGGCGAAATCGAGGCCCTGCTACGCGACTTCGATGCTGACGCGTTGCGCCAGTGGATTCATGCTTTGGGCATCGAAACCTTCGTCGGCACCTCGGGCCGGGTGTTCCCCACCGACATGAAAGCCGCACCGTTGCTGCGTGCCTGGCTCAAGCGCCTGCGCGACAGCGGGGTAGTTATCCACACCCGCCATCGCTGGCTGGGCTGGAACACCGATGGCAGCTTGCGAATTGCTTATCCACAGGGCGAACGGCAGGTGAAAGCCTCGGTCGTGGTGCTGGCGCTGGGTGGCGCCAGCTGGGCACGCTTGGGTTCTGACGGCAGCTGGCAACCGCTGCTGGCAGAACGGGCTGTGGATATCTCGCCTTTGCAGCCGAGCAACTGCGGTTTTGAAGTAGAGGGCTGGAGCGCGCTGCTCAAGGACAAGTTCGCGGGCGCACCGCTGAAGAACATCGCCCTCAGTGTCCCGGGCAGCACACCGCGCAAGGGCGAGTTCATCCTCACCGCTCAAGGTGTGGAAGGCAGCCTGGTGTATGCCTGGTCGGCACCGGTACGCGAGGCCATCCACCGTGAAGGCCGCGGGGTACTGTTGCTCGACCTGCTGCCGGACAAGCCTGTGGACAAGATTGCCCAGGCGTTGGCCAAACCACGCGGTTCACGCTCCATGGCCAAGCACCTGCACAGCCAGCTGGGGATTGATGGGGTCAAGGCCGCACTGCTGCGCGAACTGACCGATCAGGCGACCTTTGCCGACGTTGATGCTTTGGCCCGGGCCATCAAGGCATTGCCCATCACCCTGGTACGCACGCGGCCGCTGGATGAAGCGATCAGCAGTGCCGGCGGGGTCCGCTTCGAGGGGCTGGATGAGGGATTGATGGTAAAGGGCATGCCGGGGGTATTCTGTGCCGGCGAGATGCTGGACTGGGAGGCGCCAACCGGGGGGTATCTGCTCACGGCGTGCTTTGCCAGCGGCTTGCGCGCCGGGCGGGCAGCGGCGGATTGGGTGCGGGCTTCCTGACAGCTTGCCGGGGCTGCTTCCACAAGTACTGCATCAATCCAGATTGCGCAGCCCATGTGGGAGCAACTGTCTTGCTCAATTTCTGAAAGCTGGCGCGATTGTGTGGGAGCGGCCTGGCGTCGCGAAAGGGCCGCAAAGCGGCCCCAAAACCTCAAGGCTTACGCTTGCGCGGCCCACCATTGAAGCTCGGCACCTTGCGTACAGCCTTCACCGCCGGTTCCGCACTGCCGGCTTCAGTGCTGTCCATCCAACGCCCCAGCCCGCGCTTGGCGCTGTTTTCTTTCGGCTTCTTGGGCTTCTTCGGTTTCTTGATAACCTGCCCGCTGGCATCGGTCATCGGCACCCGGTGCTCGGGGATGAAATCCGGCTCTTCGTGACGCGGCAGGGTCTGCCGGGTCAACACCTCGATAGACGCCAGCAGTTGCACTTCATCCGCACACACCAGCGAAATCGCCTCGCCCTTGTTGCCCGCCCGCCCGGTACGCCCGATGCGGTGCACGTAGTCTTCGGCAACGATCGGCAGGTCGAGGTTGACGACCAGCGGCAAGTCATCGATATCCAGGCCACGGGCCGCCACATCGGTCGCCACCAGCACTTGCACCTCACGGGCCTTGAAGCTGTCCAGCGCACGCTGCCGGGTCGCCTGTGGGCGATCACCGTGGATGCCATCGGCATTCACGCCTTCGGCCAGCAAGCGCTCCACCAGTTGATCGACGCCATTACGGGTCTTGGCGAACACCAGCACCTGCTTCCAGCGCTGTTTGCGCAGCAGGTGGCAGAACAGGTCGGCCTTGCGCTTCTTGTCCACAGGCACCAGCCACTGCTTGACGCTGGTGGCCGCGGCGTTGCGCGGGCTCACTTCGATACTGAGCGGGTCATTCAGCGCAAGCCCCGCCAGCATGCGAATCTGATCAGAGAAAGTGGCGGAAAACAGCAGCGTCTGGCGCTTGCGCGGCAGTGCCGCATACACCGACTGCAGCTCTTCGGCAAAGCCCAGGTCAAGCATGCGGTCGGCTTCATCCAGCACCAGGGTCTGCACCTGGTTGAACTTCACGGCGTTCTGCCGGAACAGGTCGAGCAAGCGGCCAGGTGTAGCCACCAGCAGGTCGACACCACGACGCAGGCGCATCATCTGCGGGTTGATACTGACCCCGCCATACACCGCGTAAGTACTCAGCGGCAGGTTCTCGGCGTATTCGCGCACGTTGTTGTGCACCTGCTCGGCCAGCTCGCGGGTGGGTACCAGCACCAAGGCGCGGATCGAATTACTGGCCACCTTCTCGCCCTCCAGCGCCAGGCGCTGCAGCACAGGCAGGGCGAAGCCTGCGGTCTTGCCGGTACCGGTCTGGGCTGCGGCCATCAGGTCGCGGCCGGCCAGCACGGCGGGGATGGCTTTGGCCTGCACTGGGGTCGGGGTGGTGTAGTCCAGTTGCTGCAGCGTGCGCAGCAGCGGTTCGATCAGGCCGAGTTTGGCGAAATTCATGGCAATACCGTCAGGGGGTTCAGCGAAGGCGGCAAGTTTACCGCATCGCCCCTGCCTACTTGCAGATTTCACCTTTCAACGGTGGCACAGTTACGGGCGCCTTGCGCCACTGTGGCAGGCCGATCAGCACCACCGCGCCGATGATCACTGCCATCGCCACGCACTCTTCAGCGCCAATCTGCTCACCGGCAAAGACGATACCCAGCAGCACCGCCACCGCCGGGTTGACGTAGGCGTAGCTGGTGGCCGCTGCCGGGCGCACGTGCTTGAGCAGGTACATGTAGGCACTGAACGCCAGGATCGAACCGAAGAACACCAGGTAGGCCAACGCCCCCCAGCCAGCAGCGGTCGGCAGCTGTGTCATGCGTTCGCCCGACAGCACACTGCCCAGCAACAGCACCGCACCCCCGACCAGCATTTCCGCTGCGCTGGCCATCGGCCCCTGGGGCAGCGGCAAGGTCTTGCTCCACACCGAGCCGAATGCCCAGGACGCCGCCGCGAAGATGATCAGCGCCGCACCTATCGGGCTTGCCTGCAGGTTGGAACCCAGGTTCAGCAGGCCGATGCCCACCAGCCCAAGGGCGATCCCCGCCCATTCCAGCTTGGAATTGCGGTGCCCGAACAACAGGCCGAACAGCAAGGTGAACAGCGGCACCGTCGCCACTGCCAAAGCCGCCACGCCCGAAGCCACACCCGCATGCTCGGCCACGGTCACCCCGCCGTTGCCACAACTGAGCAGCAAGAAACCGATCGCCCCTGCCGCCCGCCATTGCGGCCAGGTAGGTGCCGGCACGCCGCGCCAACGCAGGAAGCCGTATAGCAGCCCCCCGGCGATCAGGAAGCGCACCCCGGCCATGAGCATTGGAGGCCAGCTCTCGACGCCGATGCGAATGAACAGGTAAGTGGAACCCCAGACCAGATAAAGGGCCAGGAAGGCGCCAATCAGCAACAGCGGGAAACGACGGGAGGCAGGCATGGGGAAAACTCGAAATCCATTTACGGGTGGCTCAGTTTAACGGCCTGCCTGAGTGAAGGTACGTTACAGAACGGGTGCAAATGAGCGGCACAATTCTGGTGCGTGCGGCGCAGGCGACACCCCAGACGATCACCTGCTAGCCCTGACGATACTTGGCCAGCGCTTCGCGCACCTTCGCAGCCGGGGTTTTCTGCAGCCGGCAAAGCAGCTCGTGCGACAGTTGCTGAACCCCGTGGTCCTGGTGCAACACACCCGCCAGATGCTGCAGCAGGTTGGCGGCCATTTCGGCATCGGCCATGGCCCGGTGCGCGGTGCCCGTGTCAGGCAACCCAGCCCAGCGTGTCAAAGTGCCCAGCTTGTGGTTGGGCGCGGTGGGCAGCAGGCGCCGTGACAGCAACAGGGAACACGCGAAGGACTGGCTGCGGCTGCGGCCAATACGGCCCAGCTCATAGTCCCAGAACTTCTGGTCGAAAGCAGCGTTGTGCGCCAACAATGGGGTGCTACCGACGAACTCGGCCACCTCGTTCATCACTTTGTCCACCGGCGGCGCACCACGCAGCATGGCGGTGGTGATGCCGGTCAGCCCTGCGACGAAGGCCGGCACCGGCACACCGGCGTTCATCAGGCTCTGGTAGCGCTCGACAATGCGCCCACCCTCGAGCATTACCACCGCCACCTCGGTGGCACGGCAGCCGGTACCGGGGGAAATGCCGGTGGTTTCAAAGTCGATGACAGCGATACGTTCCATGAAAAGACCTTAGTGTTTGAGCAACAGCGCGCCTTCGATGGGCACGTAGCGGGTGGCAGCACGGATCAGTGACAACGCCGTCAGCCCCGGCACGCCATACACCACCGCTTCGGTGCCATGGCGCTGGATTACCCGCTCCAGCAGCAGGTCGAAGTCACCGTCGCCGGAGGCCAGCACCACCTGGTCGACCCGGCTGGCCGCGTCGATCACATCCAGGGTAATGCCCACATCCCAGTCGCCTTTGGCCGAGCCATCGCTGCGCTGGATGAACGGTTTGAGGCGCACATCGAAACCGAGGTTGCGCAAGATCTGCTGGAACTGCTGCTGTTTGCTGTCGCCACGGTCGATGGCATAGGCCACGGCCTCGACGATCTGGCCTTCGCGGCTGACGTCAGCCCACAGGGCGGTGTAGTTGAAGTGGCAGCCGTGGGCCTGGCGTACGGTGTAGTAGAGGTTCTGCACATCGGCGAACAGCGCGATCTTTTTCACCTGGGAACCTCATTTGGCCTGGAGTGCTGGGGGGGGCTGCTGCGCAGCCCTTCGCGGGCACGCCCGCTCCCACAGGTATCGCGCGTACATCTGTGGGAGCGGGCGTGCCCGCGAAGGGGCGCAAAGCGCCCCCGGAAATGCCAGCAGTATGCCAGACCTGTCAGACGAACGAGTCGTCGTCCGAGAAGAACCCGCCATCATCGCTGCCGTAATCACTGTCGGCGTAACCGCCCTGGTCACTGCCCCAGCCACCGTTGTCAGCCACCTGCTGCTGCCCGCCCTGATCGTTCCAGCCGCCACTGTCACTGGCTGGTACCGGCTCTTCCTTGATGACCTCGACCACTTCCTCCGGTTGCGAGTTGTGGTTGAACAGGCTGCTGATACCCTGCGCCAGCAACACACCACCTGCCACGCCGGCGGCAGTCTGCATGGCCCCGCCAAGGAAGCTGCTGGCCCCACTGCGCGCAGGCGCGGCGCCATAGCCAGGCTGCGGCGCCTGAGGCCGGGCGAAACCAGGTGCCGACGGCTCGCGCCAGCCACCACCGGACGCTACTGGGGGCGCCGAAGGACGCTGTGGCTGCACCGCCGGGGCCGCGTTGCGCCCACCCGAACCAAAGATGCCGGACAAGAAGCCACCCCCGCCATTGCTCGGCGCACTGCTGGCGGCTTGTGCCACCTGAGCCTGGGCACGTGCCTGTTGCAGCTCGGCTTGCAGCTGCTTGTTCTGTTCGTCGAGGCGCTTGATCGCGGCCTCCTGCACCAGAATCGCCTGGGTCATGTAGTAAGGCGCCGCCGGTTGCTGACGCACGTGCTGCTCGATACACGCCTGGGCTTGCGCGTCACGCGGCTGGCTCGGGTCTTCGGCTTGCTTGAGACGGCCGAACAGGCCGTCGATCAGGGTTTGTTCTTCAGTGTTCATGGGGCGACCTCGTGGGGTAGCGGGACAACGGACAGCGTCAAAGATGGGGCGTACAGGCGCGGGATTCAATCACTGCTGCGGTGAAACTTTTTTCAGCAAGTGACAGCCCCAGGCCTGCTTTGGGCTAAAGTTAGGCCCCTGTTTTTACTGCCATGCGATGTTGACTGATGAATCCGCTGAGCGTTCTGCGCGACTCCCTGTACTTCTTCCGCCGTCACCTGCCAAACATCCTCCAGCTGTGCCTGCCGCTGGTGGTCGTGGAAGCCCTGCTCACCCAGTTGCTGGACCGACAGCTGGGCGACCAGGCATCACCGGCCTACGGCATGCTGGTCAGCCTGTTGTTCTACCCGTTGTACAGCGCAGCCCTGATCCTGTACCTGGACACGCGCAGCAACGGCCAGGAAATCGCCAAGCGCGACCTGTTCGCCCGCGCCCTGCAGTTGTGGCCACAACTGGCCCTGCTGATCCTGATCAGCTCGCTGCTGATCATGGCCGGCCTTGCGCTGTTCATCTTCCCGGGGGTGTGGATCATGATCAACCTGGTGTTCGCCGAGTACCTGCTGGTACTGCGCGGCCGGCCGGTGGTGCAGGCGATGCGCGAAAGCGCGAGCATGACCACCGGGCACTTCATGCGCATCATGATCTGCGTTTTAGGCGTGCTGGCGCCGATCTGGCTGATCGACGGGCTGCTGTTGATGGCCTTCCCCGAGCCATCACCAGGGATGGAACTGGCCATGGACAGCCTCAGCGGCTTCCTGCAGTTGTTCAGCACCGTGGTGCTGTATCGCCTGTTCATGTTGCTGGAAGGTGAAGCCAGCACCTGAGGCCACCGGGGAATGTTTTCGATCTGCCGGCTGCCCAGCCTTGGCGCCAGAGTGCACACCCTCAACGCCATTCAAGGAGTGCACCATGAACGAAACCATCAAGGCAGGGTACGCCCGGTCATTTCGCGGCCAACTGTACATGCGCGCCGTCGACCGAGACATCCCGCTGCGCCTCAGCCGCAGTACAGACAAATTCGGCTGGGGCATTACCCCCGAGGATGACTGGTTGCAGGCGGGAGGTAGGCAGGACTCGCCGGTGATGGACTTTCATTACCACTCGCGGACCAACGATCGCCTGCACTACCGCATCAGCATGCCAGGGCGCCCGGAGACCAAGAAGCTAGGATTCAGCCGCAATGGCTATCTGGGCTTCTACTGGCATGCAGAGGTTGGCGAATACTGGAAAATCGAGCCGCTGGCGCTGACAGATGAAGGCCTTGTCTGCCATCTGCGCGACCAGCGGGGCTACAGGGTCGGCGCCCTCACGGATACGCCGCACAGGAGTGGGGAGTGGGTAGCCTGGCTCAACGTCGAGGAAGGCGAAGTGATCACGTTCCTGTTGAGGCAGGCAGATCGAGCTTCACTGACGGGGGCAATACGATAAATGGCACGACCACTGACACGTCGTGGCCAGAGCATGATTTTTCGGCCTGCCCCGCACTCGGTGGTGTGCATCAGCTCCCTCTCGGCTTGGCCCTGGCGGTAGCCTCGGCCACCAGAGGGTCGTCCGGCCAGTAGTGCTTCGGATATCGCCCTTTCAGGTCTTTCTTCACCTCGGCATAGGTCGTGCGCCAGAAACTGGCCAGGTCCTGGGTCACCTGCACCGGCCGACGCGCCGGTGACAGCAGGTGCAGCTTGACCTGCTGCCGGCCATTGGCGATGCGCGGGGTGTCGGCAAGGCCGAACAGTTCTTGCAGACGCACGGCGAGAATCGGCGGGGTTTCGCTGTAATCCAGGCGGATGTTCGAGCCGGACGGCACGGCCAAATGCGCCGGGGCCTGTTCTTCCAGGCGTTGCGGCAGCGGCCAGGGCAGCAGGTTACGCAGCATCGACGGCAAGTCCAGCGCGGCAAAGTGGCTGAGACGCGATACTTTGCTCAGGTAAGGCTGTAGCCAGTCTTCCAGGCTGGCCAGCAGGGCCTCGTCCCCCAGGTCAGGCCATTCACTGTGGCCATCCTTCTCCAGGTCGAGCTGACGCAGCAGTGCCACACGTGCCTGCCATTGCCGCAGCTCGGGCGTCCAGGTCAGCAGGTTCAAACCTTTGCGCCGGACCAGGCCAAGCAGCGCTCGGGCCCTGGCTTCGTCATCCAGCCCGGGCAGCGGCTCGCGGCTGAGGACCAGTTCGCCAACCTTCACCTGGCGCTCGGCGCGCAACACCTGCTCGCGCTCGTCCCAATCGAGGATATCGAACCGCTCGACCTGCTCGGCCAGTACACCCTCGAGCAACGCCGGATCGAATTCGGCTGCCAGATAGATCCGCTCCTCACGCTGCCCCTGGCGGCTACCCAGGTCGGCGATCACCAGCCATGGGCACTTCATCAAGGCATCGACTTCGCCAAACAGGGCCGCACGGCCGTTGGCGAGCCGATACTCAGCCCCACCCGCCCGGCGCTGCTGGGCGACCCGGTCAGGGTAGGCCAGCGCCAGCAGGGCGCCCAACCAGCGAGGGTGGTCCGGGTCGGCGACCGGCGCACCAACCTTGCCACGCAACAGGCCACGGTATTGCCGGGCCAGCTGGCGAGCACGCTGCACCCCACCCTGGCCGCCACGCGCAGCCTTGCTCTCACCGCTGACCAGCGCAAGGCGGCTGTGCAAGTCGGCACCACCGCCGCGCTGAATGTCCCGCTCCCCCAGCAGTGCAGCCACATCGCATGCCATCTGTGCCAGGCCCAGGTCCTGACCGCGCAGCAACAAGTGCGCGATGCGTGGGTGAGCCGGCAGTTCGGCCATGGCCTGGCCATGTTCGCTGAGGTTGTCGCGGCTGCCCGGCTTGAAGGCGCTGAGTCGCGCCAACAGGTCCTGCGCCTGAGCGAACGCTGCAGCCGGTGGCTGGTCGAGCCAACGCAACTGCTCGGGGGTTACACCCCAGCGGGTCAGTTGCAGGGCCAGCCCGGCCAGGTCGGCCTGGAGGATCTCGGCACTGCCATGGGCGGCCAACTGGTCATGCTGGGCCTCGGACCAAAGGCGGTAGCACACGCCGGGCTCCAGACGGCCGGCACGCCCGGCGCGTTGGGTGGCACTGGCGCGGGAAATGCGCTGGGTGTCCAGGCGGGTCATGCCGCTGCCGGGGTCGAAGCGCGGCACCCGGGCCAGCCCTGCGTCGATCACCACGCGCACGCCATCGATGGTCAGGCTGGTTTCGGCGATGTTGGTGGCCAGCACCACCTTGCGCAGGCCCTTGGCCGGCGGGTCGATAGCGGCGCGCTGGGCATTGAGGTCGAGCTCGCCATGCAACGGGCACAGCAGAATCTCGGGGCGTGCCCCCAGGGCGTCCTGAAGGCTTTGGTGAACCCGGCGGATCTCGGCTTGCCCAGGCAGGAACACCAGCACGCTGCCGGTCTGGTCGGCCAGCGCATGCAGCACGCTGTCCACCACCCGTGGTTCGATGAACTCGCCTGGCTGGAACGGCCGCCCCCAGCGGATATCCACCGGATGCATGCGCCCTTCACTGCTGACCACCGGGGCATCGTTCAACAGCCGCGACAGGCGCTCGCCTTCCAGCGTCGCCGACATCAGCAGAATCTTCAGGGGCGGGTCGTCACGAAGCAACTCGCGGCCGTTAAGGCTCAGCGCCAGGGCCAGATCGGCATCCAGGCTACGCTCGACGATTTTGTCATTTACACAGCCTTGTCAGATTTGTCAGACTATAGATATCACGGGCTTTACAGACGATCAATGGCTTTATGGAAAATCTGACAATTATCAAAGGATCGCTGGCTCTGGCGAACTATCCGTTCACCACTCTGCCCCTGGATGTCCAGGCGCTCATGCACCGCTCCTACGAGCCAATCGCACGCGACGGCATGGGCCAGCTGACCAAGATTTTCGACGCCTACTGCAACATCACTGGCAGCACCGTCACCTACCTCGGCCTCTCCTCCCCAGCCTTCGAACGCACCGTCCGAGGATTCCTAGGAGCGCTGTACGACCCTACCTTCATCGACCTTACGCGACCGCTGCGAAACAGCTATGCACGAGAGTTCGTGCGCATGCTGCAAGAGATGGCTAAAGAGATCCCATTGCTCCCGACCTTTGAAGAGAATGGCGGTCGGGACGGCTGGCCGAAGTTCAACGCCAAGTACTGGACAGCGATCAAAGACAATCTTGACCCACAGGCTGTACGCTTTTGGAATGGCTGGGCAGTCGAGTATATGAACGACAAGGTCGCCTATATATCGCTAGCTAACGTATGGATTTCGCACGGGTCTGAGTTCGCAGAAGAAATCTACAAATGCATGCGTCAGCACTTCCTCAAGATGCGACGCCCAAGAAGTTCAGACTTCAACGCCTTTTTGGACTTCATTTCCGAACGAGCGGAAACCTGGCCAGTAGAGACTTTCCAGGATCCAATTCAAATCAAACGCGTCTTTATAGCGTACATGCTTCATTACTTCACGGATCAGCACGAACGAGGAAATGATATCCCGACGGCTACTAAGTCCTACGCGGCAATGATCCAGTTGGTGAACTCAACGATGCTTGCATCCGGCATATGGGTGAAGCCCTATGCAGGCTCAATTCCGAAACCGGCCGTCCAACATGTAGCAGGCGCGAACACTAACAATAAAAAAAATGCAAAGGGCGAGGTGATCAAAGTCAAACTGATCACCGAAATCCCTTATCACCTCACTGACACCCAGGCAATCGAGCTCATTTTCAAAAGCATCAAATCCGACAATGACGCGCTGTACCGCTGGGCTAACAAAAAAGCCTGGAGTACTGCAAACGCTCAGAAGTCACGTGATAGACTAGCAAAATCTGGCAACCCCGAAAAAATTATTTATGCCACACACGCGGAGTTTGAAGACGTTAAACCTGAAGACGTATGCGCCGCCTTCAAAGAGCACGGATTTGGATACGTCCACGATGGCTTCTCCAAACGATTCGGCAAAATCATAAACCGAGAATACCTTAACAGTTTCTTACAGGTGCCATCCGCTAACGACCTGTACCCGTTCAAGATCCTTCTGGTACATGAGTATCCGTGCATCACACAATCGTTTCTGGATAACTTTGAGCTCTACGACAAAAAGGGCGATCTGACCGGCTTCATCAAACTCGATGGATATTATCAGCTCACCGGCTACAAAGATCGGAAAGGCGGAGCCAACGCCGAGATCAAGATTAAGCTGAGACCTCGCGACGCCGTTCGCGTGCGTCAGATCATTCGCAGCACTCAACCGCTGCGCGACTACCTGCGTGCAGAAGGTGACGATGCGTGGCGACAACTATTCATCCAGTGCTCCAGGGGCATCACGTACCCCACTAAGATGAAGCCCACGAACTGGAACAGTGGAACGCTAGAAACTCGCTACCAGCACTTAGCTGGAGAGTTTGCTGAATTCATCGATTTGCCAAAAAAAGAGATCGAAGAGTTCATCTGCAGAATCTCGATCACGTCCCTGAGAGCTACTCGAGCAGTACTGCTCTACATTGCGAACAACAGCCTGACCGAAACCGCTGCCGCACTGGGTCACACTAACGTCTCGCCAGATCTTCTGAGCAGCTATCTGCCCGAGCCGATTCTGGCGTTTTTCCAAACCAGGTGGATTCGAGCATTCCAACGCGGGATCATCTGCCATGCAATGAAAGACAGCAAACACTTATTAAAAGTGTCAAACTTTCAGTCCATGGAAGAGTTGCACAAGTTCTTGGAAAATAATGCCCTCAAGGATATTCCTGAAGCGATGCGCGATCCAGAGGGCTATCGTGCGGCCCGCGACCGCACAGGGGAGGAAGTCCCGACTAAGAAAAACAAGAAAAACGCGAAGCAAGCAGCAAACGACGACAGCGCTGACCGGGTAATGATTTCTGTCGACGTCGGTATTCTGACCGCCCTCCTCTCTCTTGAGGAAGCAGTCCGGAAGTCCAATCGTCAAGACGAGATTTGCGCTAAGGCCATGTATTGGGCGCAATTGACAAAGCTGCTCGTCAACGAGATCACCGAAGGTTACGAGTTCGAGCTTCAAGAATACCTGGCTACAGCTAAAACTCAGATTGACGCTAGCCAAATGGAGAGTTTGATTTATGCTACTGCCGCCTGAACTGAAATTCCTTGCCCCTCTGCTCAACTCTCCGCGTGAGGAATACAAGACAGCACCCTGGCTGCTTAGCGACTTCGATGCCCCGAAGTGGCAGTACTCGTTTGGCTACAAAAAGAATCCCAAGGAGCTCGATTGGGAAATCACGCTTTCGGATGGTAGTTCGCTGCTCGCCGCGAAGAACGAAGAGCTCCTGCTGGGGTTCAAGTACTATCTTACTTCAAGCACCCGTCGCGACTTTGACCTGGGCACTACAAATGAGCTGGAAGGCCAACAGGCAAAGCAGTTTGGCAGAGCATGCCAGATCATCGATTTTTTGTTGATCAACGATAAGCGCTACAAGCTTTCCACGTATGGCCTCGCGGGTCTCACAGGGGGCAACCTCATTGAGATGCTTGAGACCTTCTCCAAAACGCCTTCGAGCGCAGAATCGGTTTACAACTGGACGCCGACGCTTCGAGAGTTCTGCCATAGCATCTTGGCAGACACCAGCGAGATGGAAACTCTCAGTGCGCTCAGAGAGCGTCCACAGCTTCTCGTCATCACCAACGAGCAGAAGGATGACGACGAGCTAGGGATCCCCTACGAGTTGATTCCGCCGATTCGTGCTGCGCTGTACATCCGAGGGTTGTATGGCACACCGCAGGTCGAATATGGCCATCAACCAAACACAATCAGGCTTTCGGGCATCCTATACCCGAATGTGCTGTGGGGTAAAAACCAGTTCAAGCCAGTTCACTCTATCCTCGGGTTCAATGACGATACGTCACTCTTCACCCGAGAATTCCCAGGAGTTCGAACAAACACGGGTGCGCTTGAGCTAATGCGTGACCAGACGTTCTTCACCTACAGAAGCGCTGTTTATAACCTCGGTACGCTCCACGAAATCGGCCTGCCGGCGCCTACGTTCAAAGCACTGAAAGAAGCAGATTGCTTCACCCCTGAGCTTGGCACCAAAGGACGATTCCGTACCGTGCCGTCGGATCTGGTGTTTACGTCCCTGCGCAACGCCATTGACCTGCACATTGAGCATGGATCCGAGATCATCAAAGGCTTTTGTCGTATCGCTATCGAGTGCCAAAAGCGCGGTGTGAACCCTTCTACGCTTTCCGAGGCAGAGGTCAGACACATCGTTGGCCCTTACCTGGTTACCCTTGGCGTTTCGCGCCTCTCTTTGAGCGCCCGGATCATCGACACCAAGACCCTGCGCGAGTCTATCAAGGGCGACAAGGAAGAGTTCTATACGAACCTAAGGTCAAACGTAGGTCTGTACGACCTGCTGGCCGTGTACGCCGGGGGCATCCAGCTCACTATCGGCATACTCATGGCAAGGCGCGTCAGCGAGCTGTATTCGTTGAAAGCTGACAAATGTTTAGACGAGACTGAAGAATGGCTACTGTTCGGTAACGGCAAGAGCACCAGGCACTTGTTTGGCCTGCGTCGGACAGAAGCTCGCCCGATCGAGCCCATTGCTGTCGACATGATCAAAAACCTGATCAAGATGCAGAAAGTCTTGTTGAAAATCGGCTATATCAAGTCGTATAAAACGTTATTTGCACTGCCACAAATGCGTGGGACGCGAGAATTCATTGATTCGAGTAACACTGCTTACAATCGCAACCTTGACATGTTCTGCGATTATTTTGAAACACCGGTGAATGATGACGGTCAGCGCTGGTATCTCCGTCAGCACCAAATGCGCCGTTTCTTTGCAATGTTGTTCTTCTACTGTGGGAGCTTCTCGAGCCTCGACACGCTGCGCTGGATGCTTGGTCACGCGAACCTCCAGCACGTCTACAATTATATTACCGAAAGCACAGACGGCGCCCTGCTTAACTCTGTTGGGGCTCAGTTTGCAGCAGAAAACATACACGTCGGCAATATCGAGAACTTCACAGTATTAGCTGAGATGCTCAAAGAACGATATGGTACTGACGATTTTGGGTTGATTCCGAGCTCTGAACTGGAAGACTATATCAATGACAAAATTAAGGAAGGCATGGTCGAGATCGCGCCTGAATTTTTCACTGATGCTAATGGTGAACACATGAAGGTCGTAGCTCGCCTCAAGTCTGGAGCAGCAGCATGACAGATCGCCCTTCACGCGGCGACGCAGCCAAGGCGGGAGTCTTGGCTCTTGAGCGCCTGCTTGCTCAGGTGATCACAAAGCCGAGCGATTTTGTTGAGGACGCCCAGCTGCGGAGCGCCCTCAATAGCCAGGCAGGCCTGGCTTCGCTGGATCGCGTTGTGAGTGCAGGCGGGGAACAAGCCACCAACACCTTTCCAACCAGTCTCAATACGCTGAAAAAATACAGCGATGAGTGCCTGATCGGTGGCTTCAACAGCCTCAATGCCTTGCGAATGAAGGCTATTGAGGCGTTTGAGCGTGAGGAGCGCAAGAAGGCAAAGAGTAACAAGCGCACCAAGTCAGGACTCAGCCTCAAGGTTCAAGATGTTGAATCAGAGCTGGAAATGCTGCGCCAGACGAACTACCTGCTGCTCCGAGGCCTTCAGGAGGCGATCGGACAGTTCCGAGACCTCCGTGATGCCAAGGATTTCAAGATCATAGAAAAATGGTCGTCTGACGCGATTGCTAGCCTGTTATCCATCACCAGTCTGTGCATTCCTCCTTTCAATCTCACCGAGACACCGCTGCCTAGGGTCTCATCCAATACAGTGGCTGACATCAATGACTACCGCAAAAAAGAATAAGGAGCGGTCGACGCACAAGCTCTATAGCTTGCTGGGCGAATTTGATACCTTCAGTCACTATTCTGACGGCCGCACAAGTTTACGGGATGCAACTAACATCCCTTTTATGAATTGGCCGAATGGATCTCCGTGCATCATCGGAAACCTCTATATGCTCAGCCTCTTCAACAGGAAGGGCCGCGGATCAAAGCGCGGTCTATCTCGTTCAGGGCAGGACGGCGGCACGATGGGGGTTTATGCTGCAAGTTTGAGCCAACTATTACGTCGGTGCTACCACGACAAAATAGATCCGATAATGCTTACAGATGGCGATTTCACAGACTACATTACTGAGTTACGGGAAGAACGGTCGCCAATAAGCCCGAGCGAACCAAAGCGAATCGAGGATACCATTTCCGAGATAGGTCGCGTATGGCTTGATTTTCTGGGAGTTGTGGGCCGACTGCATGGTTATCCAAATTTTGTGGCACCCGAAGGCAGGATTCGCGCTACAGAGAAAACATACAAATATAAGGACAAACTAGGCCAAATAAGAACCGAGACATATTTATCACATCACTCCTTTGGCCCTCCCTCACGGAAAAAGAAGATAAACCCAATTACAGCTGAGCAGATAGCGCTTCTTAGAGATACTGCTCGAAAAGAAAAATCGTCTCTGTTCGTCAAAGTAAGACGATCGCTGCTTATTGATTTACTAACTGACACTGGGGCACGACGCTCAGAAATTGAACAGCTTACAATAGATGATATTAAAGCCGCAAAAAAACTAAAAAACCCCACACTGAGACTAACCACCTTGAAGCAGCACGGCGTACTTAGCTTTAGGGAGGTGCCCGTTCTACCCACGCTTCTGCACCACTTGAACAACTATGTGGAAAGGCAGCGTAACGATATCATGAAGAAAAAATACAAAGATGGCACAGACCATCGACGCTTCTTCGTCTCCGAGAGAAATGGCCGACCGCTATCAAGTAAATACTTATACAACGAAATCGAGAAACTAAAAGTAGCATCCGGAATTGAGACACCTATTTTCCCCCACATGTTTAGACACCGCTTTATTACAAAGCTTTTCATAGATCTTATCCGTACGCATCAGATTACGAACGAAGATGAGTTCCGGCGCAACCTGCTAGATACCGAGATTTTTAAAGTTCAGGTGACACAGTGGACTGGGCATCTGGACACAAAGTCGATTAACACTTATTTGCACTTAGCCCTAGCTGCATCAGCGGACTATGCAGAGACTGTAAATACTGTACACATGCAGCGCGCGATGGATGCCTACTTCGAACGCGAAGGCGAGCTAACTCGACGCTTGGAAGAAGGTTTGTCGTTGGAGGAATACAAAAAGGAGTTGAAGCTCCTGAAAGAGTTGGTACAGAAAGACTTTGAGGTTGCGCGGGTACGAGAGGCAACGACCAAGACCAAACATCTCTAAGCAAAGGGTTGGCGTGGGCTAGCCTCCTTCACCACCTTGTTCGCAAGGACTCCTCAGATACCCAGCTTCTCGCCCCCTGCGCAGAAAGCGTAGGCGGCCCTTCGAGCCCGTAGCGGCGACATACACACGGCATGGGATACAGAGCTGACAGCCCTGCCGAGGTGCGGTAAGGTGCCGTGGACAGTCATTCATCAGGGCTGTCACTCAGTGCTTTGATTTAGAATTACGACTGCAATAATGGATTTAACACAAGAGAAAAATGGAAATTCTAACGTTAGAAAAAATTGAAACAGTTGCAATGAAGTACAACCTTGCCTTC
Source organism: Pseudomonas sp. zjy_15 (assembly GCF_043101865.1). NCBI lineage: Bacteria > Pseudomonadati > Pseudomonadota > Gammaproteobacteria > Pseudomonadales > Pseudomonadaceae > Pseudomonas > Pseudomonas sp. zjy_15. The sequence continues at coordinate 38,305 of NZ_JBICII010000095.1, read as the reverse complement.
GGCCCATCCACGATTGCGTCGGGCCCCAAGACAAAGACCTATAAGCTTGCCATCGGTTTCATCCTGTTGACCGTTATCTTCATGGTCGGGTCTTTTGCTGCTCAGGTCGCAGACTCCAAGCTCACCCTGCCACTTTGTCTCGTTGCCGCTACGTTCGAGCTAATCACTCTATACTTGCTGGCACGCCGATACGAGCCGGAATACCGGCAGTTTATGCTCAAGAAGCACGGCATCCTAGATAACGAGACAACCTACTCCCGCAGCAGGCTAGAGGACTATAAGAGTGCTTGGCTGAAGCGGCACATTAATGCCTCCGAGGCTTCCTACCTGGAAATTGTAGAGAACCTTGATAAGGTCATTACCCTTAGCAAAAGCTTTAAAGAAAATGCGCTGACTCTTGGAGAAAGCATCATTAATCACATTTTCAGCATAAAGCTGTTTCGCGGTTTTTTCACCCTCGGCTTCGTCGGGATCGCAATGAACGCAACGTTCAGGATATTGGACAACAATGAAAGCTTGAAAGCGCAAGCAGCTCCATACCTTCACAATCTCACAGCTTATACCGTTACCAGCATCATCCTTGCGATCTACTGCGCCGCAGTCTTCGGCATGGTTGCCCTGGCATGGAGAGCTTCGCGAGACTTTTACCTCGAGCGTCGAAGGGGAAAATGTTCCAAGAACTCGTTGAATTTCTTTGTCCAAGCCTTGTTAAAACGAGCCACCCTGCCCATCTATGATGCAAGGTTGACAATCAGGGCGGCGGCTTAAGCTCTTCCTTTAGCCGCTCTGTGACATTCGTCGGCAACGACGATTCGGCAATAGGATACGCACCTACTCTGCTGGGTAGGTGCTAACTCCCTCCAGCGGCCATGCAGAGAAAGTACATCACATGCGTCTCGCTAGGCCGCCCCCTTGCCTTACCACTAGCGTCCGTACGTTAGCGACCCTAGCCTTTTGCCTTGACAACCGATTCAACGACTTTCCCTAGTAGCTCAAGTTCGCCCTTCTCCAGCTTTCTGGCTTCAAGGATCTCTGTAGACTGATCTTTCTCAAGTGCGGAAACCTTTGAGAAATAGCAGTCGCTTTTCAGAAGCTCCATCAAATTGATCTTCGGCTCGGATTCAGCTGAGAGTATGAGCAGCGCGCTGACTTCCTCCCGCCTTCTTGCGATCGACTCGTAATACCTAAACTCATCCATAGCCGATCGATACTGTCTCAGGAAAAAGAACGCAACAAACTCAATGAAGAACAATATTCCGAACTTCGGTGCCAAAAGCACCAGCTTGTCGATGAGCTGACCCGGCTCATTTAGGACGGGCGTTTGGATATAGAAAAAAGCAAGGCCGGAAAATGCCACAAATGTACCAAGAAGTAGATATACTCCGGCACGCCCATAAATGCTTCTGGCCAAATTGCGGGAATTTTCAGCCTGATCAAATAAAAGATCCGTTCCGCTCGAAAACCGAGAGCGATTTGCATGGCTGCCGTCTGAACCATCCCCAGCCCTAGGTGGGGCAGTAAATTCTAGGCCGGTGGAAGCCTGCTGGAAAGCCTTACCTTTCAGCAAAAACTCTAAAGGAAAGCTTGAGAAGATTTGCTTAAAAAATATTGGAAAAAGAACAAACAGCGTCGCTATGATCACTTGCCCAAAGCTTTCTCGAACGAAAAAGTCAATAGCGTTATTCCCGTACACGTAAGTCTGACGAAACAACATCAACACTGGAACAACCATCCAGATAAGTATCTCAACAGACCACAGGGGCGACCAACGTATTCTTGGGAATTTAATCGGTTTGTTCATTTACAGCGACCCAGGCAATGAAAGTACTTAACGCCCTTAAAGGGACGCCCTAGCGCATTTGATAAGTAATTTCATGATCATAGCTCAATGCCATCAGCGCAGACAATCTGTTCCGACATCATCCCGCTTGATTGCGATGGCCCTCCCTACCCCCTCCAAGAGGGGCGTCCACTTGACCTGGTTACAGCCAGGCAGCCACTCCGTGCCCGAAGAAGCGACATGCACGCGCCATGGGCGACACCTCCGTCGACAACCAAGGGCTTGCCCGTCACTCCCTGTCGAAGCTCAACGACCTGTCTCCTCGCCTAGATGTGCTCTTGGCCTTTGCGCCGGTATCGGCCTTGGCTGTGACCTTCACACTGCTCTTAGCTGCCTTCTCATCAGAGCTCCGCTGCTCGAGTATCACGGTGAACCTCTTCACTCCCCTGTCCTTCAGGAAGGTGGCCACGGTAGTGAGATTCTTGAACACCCTGGGGCTACCGCGCTGGGTGGTCAGGGTGTGCGCTAGGTCGGAGTGCTCAATCTGCAAAGTGAAGCCATCCTCATAGGCCACGGCTCGGACTTTGCGCTTGGCAACCTTGAGGTGGAAGTCCAGCTGCCCATCGACAATCGGCAATTTGGCTTCAGCCATATCAAACCCTCACTTCTGATTGCAAAATTACTAGAACGATAATCAAAACTCATATTTTGATGAAAAACAAGATTCTGCAAAATACTAATGAGCTCCGTAGAATTCCCTCTGAAAGGCACGCAGTCTGTGGCATTGAGGTGTTCAGCGTAAAACGCCTATATCTAGATACCCGCAGCGAGGTTCGAGTAATTTTGGCGTCATCGAGGAACGGAGCCTATTCCCATGACTGACCTGATTACTTTTGCCGAGAAAGCTTTCTCGACCGATCCACTAATTCTCCCGCTTTGCATTTCTTTGGTACTTAGCTTGGCTTTGTTGAGGAACGGTAAATGAGCAAGTGGGAGATTCCTGAGCTTCGCTGGGCCAAGATGCCCAAGGGCTGGGTTACCTCTGGTGGCCTTAAAAAATTCAGTGAGCTGAATGCTGAGAAGCACGTCGACCTGGTAGCGATGAACACCTCACTGGCAGCTTTGAAGGTGTACCTAGCTATCTGCACTCGGGCGAACTACCACACCGGCATAGCCAAGACGACCTACGAGGAGCTTGGCAAGCTGGTGGGCCATGCACGGAATGTGGTTGGACGCTCGCTCCAGGTGCTCGAGAACGGCGGGTACATTCGCCGTGATACTGGTAAGCCCAGGGGCGGATCGCTGATCTACGTCGAAAATTGGCTCGAGGAAAAGAGCTTCTCCAAGATCCCTAAAAGCTGGCTCTACCATGGCCGTGGGCCCAAAAAAGACCAGTCGACAGAGAACCCAGAGACGACGCTGGTGAAGCTGAAGGCTTTTGGACTCAACAAGCGCCTCTCGCTGCAGGCACTCAAGATCTACGTCTTGTTGCTCGCGATGCGTCACCGTGATTACCCGGACGACGATGGCTTGACCGTGATCAGCTACGACAAGATCGCCGAGTACACCGATGTAGGCCGTCATGCTGTGAGCCCGGCGATCACGCTGTTGATGGAGATGAACCTGATTACGTTCCGCTCTGGCGACCCAGGCGGCAACGATGCCATGGACTTTGACCGGACTAACCGCTACCTGATCAAGGGCCTCAATGTGCGTTACCAAGGGCTGTCCGTTGCTACGTCCACCCACGTGCCAGCAGCTCGCACTCCTGCCCAACCTCTGCAGTCTGGCCAGTAGCTACGGAGGCCGCTGAGTTATGGCATATTTGCACCCCTCGACCTCACCGCTTGCACCAAGGAAATGCATGGACACGATCGTCATCAGGTATCTAGAGCAGGTCAAAGACCTGGCGACGGATGCAATCAGTGTGTCTCTCTTGGGCAAAGAGACATATAGCTCGATCTCCGAGGCGCTCATGCCTGGGAGCGGTGACTTCAAAGTCTTCTGCATCAAGAAATTCACCGGTGTTGCCAACTACCGCTGGTTTGTAGAAAGCGTCGAGAAGCTCACGGCTCCTGGCGTTGTTCCTGCCGAGTTCACAGTGACTCTGAGCAAGATTTTCAGTGCGGTGGGCGAAGAGTACCTTCAGCAGACGCTGAAAAAGACCGGTAGCTCACTGACCAGGGTGGTTCAGCCTGGCACAGTGGTTGAGGTCGACTACGGGTTCATCCAGACCATCGGCCGCGAAGACGGCGTGCTTCGTACGAACAAGCGCTACTGCGACACACTGCAAAAGGGTGAGATGCACAAACGCCGCCTGGCGATCGTGGTTAAGGCTGGCAGGGGCGTTTGCCAAGTCGTCCCGGTTACCTCAAATGACCCAGGCAGCGCTGACAAAACGTCCTTCCAGCTTTCGCGCGCAACCTTGGATCAGCTGCCGGCATGGGGGAGTAGCGGCAAGGACAGCTGGGCAGTCTGCCAAATGGTGGAGTCGGTATCCGTAAACCGTATCCTGCCGCCAGTGACTGAGTACCGGGTACGTGGCCAGACACGTCGAGGCCGTAATACACACTACACGTTGCGCCTTGCTGAGGCGGAAAAGGCCCTGATGAAGAATTCGCTGCTTCATACTATCGGGGTCACGGACTACCAGCAGACCAAAACGAGGCTGGTGGAGACGCGCGATCAGCTCCAAGCGCTCACCACCGTAGCAACCGACTTGGAAACGGCGAATGCCCGTATCGCAGCCCTTGAGGCCGAACGGCAGGAGCTGCTGCTGTACCAGGAGGTCGCCAAAGATTGGGGAAAAGGGTTTGGCGAAGGCCAGCTTGAAGCAGCTGTTGCTGACCTGAGAGAGCTTTACAAGGCCATAGCTGATGAAGATTCACCACAGAAACTGATCGCCTAATCGGAAGCCGAACAGCCAATCTGTTTGACATAGTGATTCGCGGGCGATAACATTTTCATCACTGGCGAGGAATACTGGAGCAGTACCGGATCTTCGCGACGGCCTTAGGGCATATACTGCAGAAGAAAATTGCTTCACAGAAAACCGCCTTTTTGGCGGTTTTTTGCTTTCTGGGCTCCCGACGTTTACCCACGTTTCTTGATCAGATCCAGCAGTAACTGACCTTCCGGCATCGGAGACATCGTCCGGAGGAGTACGACGTTCTTCTGAACCGTCTTTTTGATCTCCGCAGCCGAGATCGGTTTTTCAAGGCGCTCAAACCCTTCAAGCTCTTGGTAGTGGCATTCGTCGATCTGGCCGTCGTGCATGCGTTTTTTAGTAACGCCTGTGCCCTTTCCGTAAGCAACGATGCCCTTGCCGTTCTCGTACAGGAAGACGACGTCACCCTGGTTGATCCGATCAATGTTGAGCTTCCAGGGGGCATAAAACGCAGCCGCACAGCCCTCGCTTAGCATGCGCTCATGATCCTCGACGCTATGACGCTTGTTCGTGTTCAGGATGTGAAAGCTTGAAGCCGGCAGGGACTCGATTTCTGCTGCAGCTTCCACTTCGTCATCGAGCTTCAGCGCGACCTTGGCTAGCTCAACACCTTTCTCAAGCAGCTTGAGCATAGTCTCCTGACGGCTCATATCGAGATGGTCAGCCAGCCCTTCAATGAAGGAATAGAGCTCTTTTGGCATCCGAATAGACGCGGAAGCTAGGTCACTCTTGGTCTTAGCAACATTCTCGATCAAGGAAATGATGTCGCTCATGGAAGGCTCCTTTTCAGATGGCTAAAAGCATCCCATGGAATACATCAAGAAGCAACATATGCTTTTTAAAAAAAGCATCTAGAGAATCACGAGTTCAGCTGCAGCATCTTGGATGAGCCCTCTAGGGCGAGAAGGATTGGACGAAATCGGCGATCTGCCGGCCATAGCGGTACATTAGGTAGGCCGTAGCTACAACCGCCGTAGGGAAGATCCCGTAGACGACCAATGGGTTTACCAAGCTGTCGTCTCCAATGAGCACCGTCAGGGCGAATAGGCTTACTACCAACAGAGGAATGAAGGTCGCGGCTAAGACCGTAAGCGTAACGAAGGCCCAAAATATCAATCCAAAAATCATCCTAATCACGCTTCCGCTCCATCGAAGCAGTGGTACTTGTTCTCCGAACGAGGCGTCCCAAGAACGGCATTCTCTTGCAGCCTGCAGCCCCTTCGGGCAACGCGACGGTTCTAGGCTAGACATCGCCCAGGGCGCATTCGACCGACCAAAGCGAGAATTTTCGCCGCCCTCAAAGCACATGCCATGGAGCACCAAAAGAAGCCTTACACCAGGATTCTTAAGATTCGATCCTCTGCAGGACTCATCAGGAAGCTTATCTTCGAAGCACCCAATGTATCCCGAGCGGAGCCTATCATGAGCAAGAACGTCGTCTTCACACCAGGTCGTCAGATGTACCATTTCACACAGCTTCGCCAGGAGGTAGGCGACCTGCAGGTCATCGGCCTAATGGCTCAACGACTGATCAATACCACTCAGCTATCCATACCAATGGCTGGAGCTCTAAGCTGATAGTCCGTGGTCGCATGGAAGCGATGCTCGGCTAGCATATGCAGCCGCTCAAGCTCAGCACCAGTGACACCGTTCGCCTGCGCCTGGTGATACGCCTTCATCGCCTCGACGGCTTCCGCATACATAGGATGATCAGGAGGAAGGATTCTGCTGAGGTATTTCATGACTGCTGCTCCGATAAGCAATGGTTTCGGATGACATGTGCTCAGCCTTCCTGTAGCTACTTCCTTAGTAAGCCACCTTCGGTCTCTCTTTAATACATATTTTTGCAGAAACCTTAAGGTGAGCCTCAATGCAATCCTCCAAAGCTTAAGCATTATAAATTTTCAGGCGACCTTAAGTGGCTACTAACATTTTTCAGCCACTAAAGCTTCCTACTTAGACAGGCAACTGATAGTAAACATCTCGACAAGCGCAGGAAACTTGATTTTTCCAATGAGCTTCAAGCTTCACCTTATCCATCTTTTTTTGAACCTGCTTCAGCACGAGCGACTGCTCAGCGGCGATTAAAACAAACTTATTTATGACAAGCATTGGATTCTCCTTGAACTCCAAATACAAGTCATGATTCAGACATAAGCGATCGCAGATTGCCAAGGCCATGGTATCTACAGAACTATTTGACGTCATGATATCACCTCCATTGCGCTCAAATTCTTAATTAACTCTGACCACTCTGTATGCTGTTGGATCAATGAGCCTTAACAACACCCCCGGATCTTCATCGGACAGCTTTAGGTACCAATAACGCAACCTCTCCCATAACACCAAAAGTTTCGATTCGTATCCATGACAGCTGTCACGAGTCCCATGCACGGTCGACTCTACCTTACAACCCTGATCACACATTTTTGAGCTACCACAGTTAGTGCAGCCGGAGTGAGTTCGCGAAGTTTCAGCAAGGAATTTTTGAACCGCAGCCTTATCAATACCGGTATCAACCGAGCCAAGGGCCCATTGATGTGTGTTCCTAACTATAACTGCTTGCTCGCATGGATAGATGGAACCATCAGGTGTAATACTAATAATCCTAGTCGCTGCGCCGCAGTCATATCTTGGCCATACTTCACCCTTCCCTAATTCACCATAAATCAAGGAAAGATATGTACTGTACGGATGAACCTGAACAGGCTTACCCTCTTTCGTAAAAGCGACCATCCTCTCTAGAAACTCGTCAATTAATACTTTATAGTTTTCTTTTGTCAAGTCAGCTGGCAGCGCATCATCTATGTAGCCCAAACTTATCTGATAAATCCCAGATTTAGTCAACTCATCAAAATATTCTAGCTCAGAAGCCCCTGGCGCCATGGTAGCCCGCGCCCAAATCCGCTCACTTTTTACATGCCGCTTTAGAACTTTCAAACCGCGCATGACCTTCTGATAGGTAGGGCGACCACGGTGATCAATCCTGTGGGAGTCATGTAGCTCTTGCCCCCCATCAACACTGACCATAATTGTTGCTTCAGCTTTACCGAGAAGATCTGCGACCTTATCAGTCATTAACATTGCATTCGTTATCAACTGAAGCCTTATATCCACCCCCCGACTCCGAAGATCTATTACTCTTTCACAAGCAGCAATTACGCCTTTAATATTTAATAGCGGCTCACCGCCGAACATGACCACCGCAGCAGGCTCACTTTTACTGTTCCGACCCTGTGCAAACCACGCTATTGACTTAGTAATAGTTTCAACGCTCATTAGCTTGGGCCCAGGCAAGGCGTGACCTTCATCAACGAAGCAGTAATCACAAGCTATATTGCATGTACTGGCCATATCGAGCTTCATCGTCTGCAACTCATCTTCCGGAGGAGTGAAGATCTTATGCTCATTGTGATAAAGCTGAATTGCTGGTATGAGTTTCGCCTCATTCATATTAACAACTCCGCTCGCGGTCATAACGATTAACGAAAGCGTAGTCCAACCTAGCGAAAGCCAAGAACAATTTTCCACTAGGGCTGCAAATGTGTTTCAAAAGCGAAACAGTCTTGCGGCGATGCCAAGTAGGTGTACTCTTTAAAAACAAAAACTTGGCGTAATTCGATAACGGAAGACCGATGTTTTTCAAAAACGGATGCTATCGCTCGGCTAGGTGCTACCTCAGCGATAGGGGCAAACGCCTTCACCTTATTTTCACACTGGGTAGCGCATTCTTTGTGTTATCCCTACGTGTGATAGACCTTGCCCGCCTAGCAGCGGGCTTTCTTTTGCCCGCAAAGCCCGCTAGCACCAACACCACGCCTTTCACAGAGTAGCCGGCCCTACGAGCCCGGAGCCACGACCTCTGCTAGATAAGCAGCTTCGCAGCCCCGGCACCGAATCATCAATTAATGACCGAGCCGTCGATGCCCATGATTGACCTGAAAGCAACGCCATAGGCCTCAAAGCCCAACCGGGGCCAGTCGGCTCTGTAATCCAAGGAATCGTGATGATGGCCGTGCACCACCAGCTTTGCGCCTATGGCTAGCGCGAGCTCATCGATTTCGAAGAAGCCATAGGGATGGCAGCTCGGTGCTTCGTGGCAAACCAGGATGTCGGCTTTTTCGAGCGCGAGCGAGAAATAGTCGTCAGGGAATATCGCGGACAGCGCGTGCCGTTTTTTCGTCGCAATGAAGTCTTCGTGCTGCGGCCGAGCAGCCAAGCGCTCAAGAAAATCCGAGTAGTTTTGAATGCCTGTATCAGGACTCCCTGGACGCCAAACTGGAGCCTCAAAAGTACCTCCCAATCCACCTACGCGGTAGCCAGCGATTTCTACTACTCGTCCATGCAAGCTGCGCTCGGACAGGCCGCTGCCATACAGATTCTGCCAATAAGAGACTTGGTCGACGTCGTGGTTACCATGGATGAACCATACCTCCGTGAGCCCTAGGATCGGCCGCAGGATGACGTCTAGGGGTAGGCTACATTCAAGATCACCCAGGAAGACCACTGCCTCGGGCCGATGTTTTTTCACAAGTCGGATCACATGATCAAAATGGCCATGAACGTCCCCGAGGAACCAAATCATTTTTAATGACCCTGCTGCAAAGTCGCGATTCGTCAACGCCTAGATGAAGCGCCCGTTAGGCACGTCCTCCTCGCCGGCATTGCTCCACTATCTTAGCTGCATCACCGGTCACTTCGACTCGAACTCGCGTTCAGGCAACGAGCGACCCGCGAATTAGAAAGCTACGTTGGTCTGATTCCGGCCGATGCTATGAACGCCTCAAACCGAAACCCGCTTCTCACGCCTCCTCAATCTTGCGATGGATCGCGATTAGCTCTGGCATGAACTGTAGACAGTCCGATGTAAAGAACTCACGCGATTTGTTGATCCGATACTTGTCGAACAAACAGTGCAAGGCCTGCTCTAGCTTGGAGTAGTTAGTGGTTTCAAGTTGACTCAAAATCGTGAAGCGGAATGGCACTCCAGTCGTGTATAGCTGGGTGATTCGCTTGTCGACCGAACCAGTAGTAATTCCGATTTTGACGATCTCGACCTGTTCGGCGGTATAGAGACCGGTGGAAAGCACGTACAGGGTACCGACATCAGCCTCGAGCTTCGCCAGGTCTTCCCCCTCAATGAATTCATCAGCCTTGATCTCGACGGCATTTGCGTCTGCCAGGAGCGTCATCAGGTGAGGCTTCCTGCTCTTGTCTGCAGTGATATCCGAAGCGCTTCTGCACGCTAGGTAGATTCGTGCCAGCACCGCATGATCCAGATCCTTGTAGTTGCCAGCCGCGACGTTTTTCAAATGGCTGGGTGTGCCAACGTGCTGGGGGTACTCCACCTTCACAATTTCTCGGATCTGTTGGGGTGTCAGCCCCTCAGGGTTCTGGCGAAGTATCTGTCGGATTACATCTGTGAAGCTGAGTTCGTTCTGCATCATTAACCTTAGCGATTTCGCGAAGTGCTTAGCTCGCTGCAGATCCCCCGCACCCTCTCCGGTGATCTACTGCGGGCTTTTTTGCATTCCTATTGGTTTTACCGTCTTCCCTGATTACACCAGATGACGCTGATGAAGCAGGGCAGAGGATCAACTGAAGCAACTCCGAACTCAACCCTCGTTCATCCTACGCATAGAGCTTCCGGCTAATGACTGGTCTCTGCCGGGCCACCCACAATCTGAAGCTGGTAGTCAGTAGTCGCCTGGAAGCGATGCTCGGACATCAGGCGCAGCCGCTCAAGCTCAGCACCAGTGATACCGTCCGCCTGCGCCTGGTGATACGCCTTCATTGCCTCGACGGCTGCCGTGTACATCGGGTGATCAGGAAGAAGCATTCTGCTGAGGTCTTTCATGCCTGTTGCTCCCTATGGGCAGGGCCGCTCTAGCTCCTCTACCGCGCATGGCTTGCTTGGGTGACAATTCAAAGAGAAGGCCCTGAATATTTGATCAGTTTGAACCTGAACAATCCTCCACCGCTGGCTGTTTCACTATCCAGCGTTCTGCTCCGTTGTAGTCATCACCGCCTACTGCGATATAGATTTGTCCCTTCTCATCAACTGCGTACACGCCTGGTCGTTCGCATTGAGGATCTCGAACCTCATTTTTCCAAGCGTATACCTCCCCTTCCCAGATCATCACAATGCCGCCCCGGTACTCCTCATTCTTTGCCCGCCACCGGGCAGCAGTTACGCGCAATGCATTCCAAAACGCCTTCATAGATCGATGTCCCCTTTGTTAGCTCTAAGTATCAGGCACTCAGCAGCGGAAATGAAACGCTCACCAACAAACCTACCGTTGTCCCAGCCTTTCACTTGGAGTAGACAGCCCATGGCTCATCAATTCGAGTGGTGAAGCTTTGGCTCATCATCTCCCGGCGCATACCCCAGCAGGCGACGGAAAACCTGCCGGGACATGGAAGGAAGAGAGCGGAAGCTTCACTCCACTTGGCTCGAGTGGGCCGGAGATGGTGACCATGACGGAACGCCTGAACTGTATATATGTACAGTTAAGCGTTCTGGCATCATTCGGTCAATCCATGAGAGTGCTGATTGGATGACCGGGGCTCTTGATCTCAACGCGAATGAGCGCCAATGGCAGCCCGTGCAGCAACCTGATCATGAGCCTCACTGCGCTAGCGGCTCCGGGGCATCGCCATGATTTGAGCGCATCCGCTTGCAAAGCCGTACAAAGGTGCTTAAATGTCACGAGCAGCATGACAAATTGTCACTTGATTAACGACATTTTGGTGCCTTATGAACGATGCAGATGATTTCCCAAGCGAAACCGAGAACGTTGCCGTGCATGTCGAGAATCTGCGCGAAGACCTTGAGGAACTGGGCTGGACACCAGCAGCACTGATGGATCGGATGCGCTCGTTAGGCGACTACCGAAAACCCCAGACGATTCTGAGAGGAATCAATCGTGCCCTGGAGGGAGAGGTACGGCCTTCTGGCGAGTTATTGGCCTTGGTTCGGCAGATGGTGCGCTTCAAGCGCCGGTTGCTCCGCACATATGGCAACACGCAATGGACGGAGCTGGGGAATGGCTCCCACACAACGCGGATTGAGGATTTCACCATCACCCTTATCCCGCAGAGCAAAGGCCGGTGGCTCGTAGTGGTTGCACATACGGGTGGCTACGTTGCCCCTTACCCGCGCTGGCAGGACAGCTTAGACGCCGCGAAACACACCGCATTCATGGTCTTGGACAGCGCTCAGAACTGGATTCTGGAGTGCGAAGAAGAACGAGCGCGTGAAGCCGGAGCGCTCGAACAGTAGATTCAGCCTGACCGGCGTATACGACCCAGGAAATGCCTTCGGCATGAGAGTCAACCAAGGCGATGCCTACGGCTTCCTAGGTACCATCAGCCAACCGATTGGAACGTTGAAATCGTGTAGAACGCTCCGCTGTTAGAAATCACCATCCTTTTGCCGCTAAAGGTCGTGCAGAGGCAGCGTTTAAGGCGTTTTTTGCGTAATTTGGAGCACGAGAATCCTTGAAATTCTTTTACCGTTGATCAAAAATGATCAACGGAAGGCTCTAGATAGCCTTCACGAGTCAAGTACTCATTCTGGATCAGGAGGTCTGGATGCCTACCGTATCGATTGCGCTCATCAAGCAGAGCAACAAAATGCTCGCTTCAGGTGCTCGGAAAACCGTAACCGCCCGCTCTTCCAAGCTTTCCTCCGACGCGATCAACAGCCTTATGAAGAAGGCGTACGAGCGCCTAGCGCGCTGAACTGGACTGGAAAATCTTGTCAGCACCGTCCACCGGCCGAATCACCGATATCGCGCAAGCCGCATCAAAACAAGATACCGACTTCGATACCTCGCCGCCTTCCCTGGCGAGCCAGGCGGAGTCGGTTTCTTCGTTGAGCGGCGAATCCTTTGACGTGTTTAGTCAGCTGGTGAACGCACCTGATGACTTCTTGGGTCTGCTTGCTTACTCCCTATACAAGCGACACAAGATCGAGTGGCTGCAGACTCACCCGCAAGACGATCACCAGGCGTTCAAGAAGGTAGCGTGCACCCCGCAGCAGATTGGGATGTATCGCAACCAGGCTGAACAGATGGCGAAGAACTTCATCGACATCACGCTTGAAGAGCACGGCGAGGAGATGCGAACCAGCTTGATGACGAGCGAGTTCATGGCACGCATCGATGTGATGGAGCCAGCCCTGATAAGCAAGATCGACGGACTGAAGCCTCCATTTTCGAAGGTCATCGGCAATCACCTGCTTGGCGGCATCTGCTCCGCAGTGGTTGCAATCAGCCTGTTCGGTTTCTTCACGCTGTATTCGAAGTTCCAGAACGATGGCGGGCTAGAGGGCATGCTCAAGGGTGACAAACAGGCGAGCATTTCCGCCGAAGCGGCCCAACAACGCCCTGCCCCATCGTTGCCCGCAAAAACTGACTCCGCCGTCCTTGGGAGCGCTCCAACACCCTAGCGCCCTATGCGCATAGATGCGGGTTTCGCTGCAGGCACACGATCACCACGCATACCCTGCTCAATGCACTGAGGCCAACGTAATCCGCAGCCGTGATTACGCGAGCCTCAGGCGAGATAGCTGACTGTATCTGGTGATCAGTCTGCTATGAGCCCACGCTGACGCCACCGGGCGCGAACGAAGTCGTTGTAGCGATAGCCCTCTCCCAACTCGAGGTGATCCGCGTGATCGCAGACGATGATCTGCGGCATCACACCTGTCTCGTGCTTGGTCTGATCGCAGAATCGGGCAAGCTGGGTGAACATGTTGGCCACTGCATCCAGGTCATCATGCCAATCCACCCCCTTGTTCTCATCCGAGCGGAGGTTCGCCGGGTCGAACTCATCCCCATGGTCAGCTGAAGGGAAGTAGACCTGGGTCGGCTGATCGAGAAAAAGGATCGGTGGAATCTTGCAGTCCTTTGCTCGCGCTGCAAATTGGTAATGGAGTGCCATGAACAGCGTGAGATGGGAGTACAGCCAGTTGGCACCGCTACCCATGGATCGCAGGAACACTTTTTTGAACGCGTCCTTTTCGTGCCACAAATCGAACGTGTTCAGGTCGAATTTGAGTGAGCCCGTCCTGTAATGCTTCTCGAAGGGGAAGCCCTTACCCAGTTCCTTCATCATCTTGTTGATGTCGCGGGTCAGGCGGTCGAGTTCGACCTCGACATCATAAGAGCCAAGAAGGGCCTTCAGCTGGGCGACTTTATGCTCCCAGAACTCCACCATGCTTTTCGACTCGGAAGGTAGATCTTCAAGGAATTTCTCGATCTCGATCTCAAGCCGCATCTTCGTCTTCTTGGGAGCATCCTCCAGAGCGTTCGCCTCTGCGCGCCGCGCCTCCTGCTCTTCGAACGGTCTGAGTGCAGCCTGCACTTCCCTGATCTGGAGGCGTATGCCCTTGATCTCATCCTTCAGGTCGCGGCTTTCCTGGCCCAAGCTTTCTCTCGCATAAGACGAAAGCTTCAGTTGGCCGTTCAGCCATTCGATGGCCTCGGTCAGCTTGTTGGCCTGGTCTTCCGGAATGTCGGAATGAGATTCGCACACCGGGCAGAAGGTGTGTTCAAGGTTGGTCGAGCGCGGTACCGGCAGCGATGCAAAGTTGGCACCGATCCCTTTTGCCTGCTTGGCAGAGCGCTCAAGAAGGTCGCTCCTACCCAGTGCCGAGCGCAATTCCAGAACATACTTGGCCTTTTTCTCACGCAGCGTGTTCAGGGTGGTCTGGTAATCATCAGCTAGGCCATCGACCAAGACCGGGGCGTCCTGCAGCAAGCGCAACGCTGCCTGAGGCTTGATGTATATCTCCTCGGCAGTCTTGTCGAAGAGAGGCTTACCTGCGAGCGCTTTGTACTCTGAAAGCAGATCATCGAACTTCCTGATGGTGATCTCTTTCTGCTTGTCATCCTTGGTGATCTTGAGCCTGGCCCGACGCAGCTCGTAGTTGGCTTCGGTCAGCTCCTTGGCGATATCGAAGTACTCCTCGCCGACGATCCCCATCAGGATCTTGAAGTGATCGATCGCCTGATCACGTTTAACTTTCTCGTCGAATCGGTAGAAAATCGCGTGCTTGTTCGCCACCAGGTTCTGGTGCTGGAGCATCAGCGACGGGAAGCTGCGTACCGACGGCGTTGCACCCTTCGCGCCGGTGACCTGCTGGTACATAGGGTCGACGTCAATGTTCTCCAGTGTTACGCCGAAAAACCTCCCAAGGCTTTTGAGATATTGGTCTCGGTGGATGAAGTACCGATCCTCGAAGAAGTAGTCGACATGCTTCATGGTCTCGATGATCTCTTCAGCGCCTGGCCCGATCGCCTCACGCAGGAAGCAACGCTTCGACGCCGCCACTCGCCCCACCACGAGGGTCAGCTCGGGGAACTGTAGGACGGTGAAAAAAATTTCGCCACGGTCGGTCAGCTTGCCGTCCGGAATGGTGTCCTCACTGCTACCCAAGCAGTAATCGAAGATTTCCAGGATCGCGCTTTTACCGGTCGACGACCTGCCAGTGATGATGTTCAGGCCTGGGGTCAGCGGGACGTAGTGCAGCTCCTTGTCCTTGTCCACGACACCGATGTAGCTAACGTAGCAATTCATAGCGATTTGAGCCCCAGCGACCTGTAAATGGAAACGACACTTTCCCCGTTGAAAACCACCGCCAGCTTTCTTGCGTACTTCATGAGCTTCTCGTCGGCGTTTTCTTCCCGGATTTTCCCCTGCGACGCGACCGACATGTCGTCGGCGATCTGAATACCCCGTTCTGACGTCAGGATCAGCAGCGCTGCATTGGTGATTGGCTTGAATTCTTCGATACGCAGCTCAAGGCCTAGAACGCGGCTTGGCTCCTGCAGCAGCGTACGCATCGAGCTATTCCTGTTGGCGTTATGCAGGAATTTGTGAAGCGGCTTGTACGTCACCAGCGGGAGGATCAGGTAGCTGAGCAAGACGTCCTTCTCGGTGCCATCCCAGTGGTCATAGAAGGAATGGATCACCGGCGCGAGAGCAAAGGGGGTTCGGCGCAGAGTGTAGATGTGATCCGCAGCGTTTTTACTCATCCCAGAGCCTCCAGTAGAACTCATCTTCCACCTTGTCGGCCTTCACATCGGCGAGCATGTGGTAGATGCCATTCCGAAATTCCGTGGTGGTGTCTTCAAAGGTTTTCAGCCTCTCGACCTGAGCAGAATGCTGGGCGAAGAAAAACTTCAAGGAATGGCGCTTGAGCTGAATCGGGCACGTCTCACCCATGCAGTCGATCATCGCCTCCTGCCGCCCATCCTGGTGACGATCCAAGTGGTTTTTCTGGTAGCGCTTGATGTCGAGTGGCGAAGCCAGGCTGTCCGTGTACAGCTGGTCAATGACCTCGCCGGCGATCAGCAGCTCCAAGGCAGCCTTCTTGAGCCGCTTCTCGCCTTCGATCTCAAAGATTTTCTTCACGAAAGGTCGGTCAGCGATCTCTGCGAGGTCGATACTCTGCTCCAAAGCATCGACATCAACCTCCGGGAAGATGCTGGAGTGCGACATATAGCGCTTCGTCAGCTCAGCGACCTTGGCGGTGAACTCTTCACAGGTGATCTCCCAGCCTGCCTCTATGTACTTGGTACTGCCGATGAAGCCGAGAATGTCATCGATGAAGCTTTGATGCTTGGACTCCCGGATCGCCTTGAGGTGACGAACCTTGAAGTCGTGAATGCGTTGCTGGAGCGAAGGCGATCCGGTGAGGAATACGACCTTGTCCAAAATCTCCAAGAGGTCATCCTTCAGCGCGAGATCCATGACGGAACGCTGCAGCACCAGGCCCTCGGACGGCTCTTTGCCGCTGGAAGCAGCGAACTTCTTCTCGGCGGGCTCGTAGATGGCAGCGAGCAAAGCATGCTTCTCAGCGGCGGTGCTGATATTCCAATCCTTCAGGGTCGACCTCGCTGAAAACTGCTGGTTTGTCACCAGCATCAGGCTCTCATAGGCTCGATGGTCAAACGCTGGATGCAGCCAGTTATTGATCGTGTTCCAGATATTTTGATGCCCGTCCCGCAGGGTGCCGGTGTAAAGCTTGACCTCTACCTGAACTACGTCTTCCAGCGTCACGTCGCCGTAGACCTCGATCCATAGGCGCTTGCCCTTTTCGAGCTGGTAGCAATATTCAAGCGCAACGACGAGCTGATACTGGAGCGCCTCGAATAACTTTGTCGCGTCAAAAGGTAATTTGTCAGGAGATTTGTCCATAAAGATTCCGCGAGCGCCCTAATAGGCACGTAAGTTATCCAGGGTCGCTTCAGTACTGCTGCCCTTCGATATTCGAATACGTAGTCGCCACTGTACAAAAGCACAGCCATCAGATGCTGACACTGTACAAAAATACAGCTCTAAATATTTGGTCGGCCAGATAGTAACACTGCGAAATCGACAATCGCAAAGAATGTTTAACGGTATGTAATCCGCATACTCTGACAGAGTATAAAAACGGTATGCTAAGAGCATCCTCTTAATGTGATTTGTTTGACGTCAATTTCCTAATCCCAATGAGGATTGTTGTGTAAGGCCTCAACTTTGAACCCGGCCAGAATTTGATGGAATTCTTTCGCCTCAATGCAAGTCCCTGTCCCATGCAGAAGATGCACGCGCCCTCTCATCGACCCGATGCCCGCCCCCTCCACCACCTCGCATCTCCGATCCCCTGAGCCGCACGTCCAACGAAAGGCGTCCACAAGTAGCCGGACTCTTCGAGCCGGACAAACGACGGTTGGGTGCCATCTCATGAGGGGTGCAGAGTGTCCGAAACGGCGGACTGGCCGAATGAGAATGCCGCTGTTTCATTGTTTTACGGTCAGCCAGCAATGGATGAAAATGGCTTAGAATCGCCTCCATCCAGGCCCCATGCCAGAGGCCGCAGAAGGATGGTGATCGAGTGAAAGACAAGAGCCAGGCTCCGAGCAGCAGTGCAGGCAAACCGAAAAAGAGCTCCGAAAGCTCAGAGAACGAACTCGATCAAGCTATCCTTGGATCCGGCATTGCTGCACACGAAGCAGTTGACAATCAGGGGGCGGGGGCAGCCGCTGCTAAGCCCAAGCCCGAGGCCTTCGTCCTTGATCTGGATAATGCGACTGGCGAAGCTGAGCCAGCACCGCAGAGCCCAAAAGAAGCCGCCCGGACTTTAGCGCATGCTCGGGACATACTGGATTCTCCGACCCTGAAGCAAGCGAGAGCCACACTCGATGCAATTGGAAACGCGCCGTGGAGAAAGACGATCTCTGCTCTGAACCTGATGAAAGACCCGTCTTGGAAGCAAGCCCTGGCGTCAGTTCAGTCGATGAATACCTCGTCTCTGCAGCAGGCCAGGGCAGTGGTTGAATCCATGAACAACTCGCCGCTGAGGCAGACATTGGCGGCAGCTGAGTCGATGAACAGCTCCTCCCTGTTACAGGCAAGAGCTGCGGTTGAATCGCTCAACAGCTCGTCTCTGAGGCCGACCTTGGCAGCAGTTGAGTCAATGAACAGCTCGTCCTTGCAGCAGGCGATGGCGGCGGTAAAGTCGATGAACATTCCGTCCATGAAGCTGGCAATGGCGACGGTCGATTCGTTCAATAGCTCGTCCTTGAGACAGGCCGTAGCAGCTATCGAGTCGATAAAAAACCCGCCTTGGAAGCAGGCAATGGCTGCCGTCGACGCCATGGACAACGCTTCATGGAGAGCGACTGCGGCTGCACTCAACTCCCTCAATAATTCCAGCTTGCGATCAGCCAGAGCAGCACTGGATTCGCTGAACCTCGCTTCCTGGAGAAGTGCTTTTGCCAGGCTAGATTCGTTAACAAACCGGTCGGCCCTGCGTATGGCTGCAGCAGCTGTCACCTCGTGGGGACAGCTGAATTCACCGTTGCTGAGCTATCTCGCCTCTGACGAAGCACCTGACCTTGCTCTGCTGCTGCGTGAAGCTGCATTCGATGCCCCGCTGGATTTGATTGAAAGCGGTGAGCTTGAAGAGTTCGAAGCCACCGCAGTGGACGGTCAGATAGTCGAACGGTTAGACCGTGGGGATACAGTTGAGCATCTACCCGCAGTCTCCAGAGCCCGTCTGATTGCTTGCATCGTGTTCCTGATCAGCATGGCCAGTGCGATCGTGAATATCATAGATCTTTGGCAGGCATACGACTTCGTACAAGAGAAATTGTCCGGAGTGAAAAGCTCGACAGAAATCACCGAAACTCTAGCCACGATTCCCGTGGACAAACTCAGCTTGCTCGAAGGGCACAGGGTGCTCACTGGCGACAAGGTAAACTTGAGAACCGAGCCATCAGAACAATCTGAAATCAAGGCTTTGCCCCAGAAGGGCGCCCTACTTGAGGTTCTGGAGGATGGCGAGGTCTGGATTCGAGTGTCTGTAGATGTCGCTGGTGAGTCCCTGGAAGGCTGGATAGCCCGCAGATATACCATTCCGATCCGACTGCCAGCCAAAAAGTAGAGCTCAAACAGCCTTGAAGACCCGAATGATCTCGCTATCGGCCAGCGTTGCGGTTGGCTCATCAAGAATGAGCACCTTCGCACCGTGCAACACACAGCGGGCGATCTCGATGAGCTGCTGTTCAGCAAGAGACGTGTCGCTCGCACGGGTATAGAGATCAAGATGCTCCAGGCCGAGAGCGTCAAGCTGCTGACGAACCTCAGAGGCATGCTTTTTACGCAGGTACAGCTGTTTTACCCGAGCATGGCCCATGAGCACGTTATCAAGAACGGACAGGGCGGGAATGATCGAGAGCTCCTGGTGAACGATGGAGATTAGAGAAGGATCTGTACGCTTTCCGGATCGAAGCAGTTGACCATCTACGATGATCTCGCCTGACGTGGAAGGAATGATCCCACCCAATATTTTTACGAGGGTACTTTTCCCCGCCCCATTCTCGCCGCACAACCCATGTATTTCACTTGAACGCAATTCGAAATCAATCGATTTCAGCGCTTCAAAAGAACCATAGGTTTTCCGGAGACTTGCAACGCGCAAGACTGTTTCACTTTGCATGGCAACCTCTTCTTTTTATTTTTAATAGCGGTATTGCTTGCAAAAAACTCTTGAACAGAGCTCAAGGATGCATGGAAGTAAAATCTATTGAGGCTTCTCCCCCTGCACAGCGCACCACAAGCGGCTCAACATCAACGCTACCCAAGTGCAGCTGCATTCAGACCAGGCACGGGAACGAAACTAGCCTCTCAAAACAATGGAATGAATAGCCAAGTATGAAAAACATTATTTCATAGATGAAATAAATAACTCCGCTCATTGTGCTAGCGTGAAGATGGCGTCTGTCTCAGGTCACCGTCTAGGTGCTGGCCTCGTTGCCCATACGTACCAGAACTGGATGCGGAATGACCGAAGACCTTATGGAGAAGCGGGCCAAGCGGTACGCTCCAGAGATCGCTTCGCTGCGCCTAAGCACACGCCGCCTGCCTCAGCATCGAAGCATTGCGCTCCGTGGCTCTTTTCAAATCAAGGGGCTTATTGTGAGCCGGGCCTATCACGCTTGCACACAGACCTCCCTTCAATATCACGTTCGAGAACCTGTCACGAATGAGCAAACAAGTAATCTTCACCCTATCCCTGAAAGTCTCACCATCGAATATTGCGGCGCTTCTAAAAATCGTGCAGCAGCTCGTTGCCGATACTGAACAGGAGGAAGGCTCGCTTACCTACGAATACTTCGTATCCGACGATGAAAGCACTATTTTTATACATGAAAGATATGTAGATTCGGCGGCAGCAGCTTTCCATCTAACCCACACATTCCCTCCATACGCTGAGAGCTTCGCTAAATTTACGGAAACCGAAAGCTTCTTTATCCACGGTGAGGCATCCTCAAAACTCAAAGAAACACTTAAAGGGGCCCAGGTAGTTTACCTTAAGCCATTTGCCGGATTTAACAAACACTAGAAAATATCGTTTGTCGCGGGCATTCTGATGTCTACCCGCGACTTGCCCTCCTCATGCCAATCACCTGCTGTGCTTGCTTGATATGAGAAGAGCGGGAATCTCACTCATCTCACGAGATTTTACGGGGCGCTCAGCTCATTTTCCTGCGTGACACACGGCATGTTCATCCGTGTTGCCGCCCGGGGGCAAGGATCGTCTCGAATGCGCTTTACCGCTGAAGCATTGTTCAGTTAAACAGTTGGATTCCTGTGATCCAACCTTTTCGCCCGGCCCGGGTATTCACCCACCGCCGTGGAAGACCTGGAGTGCTCTGATGCGAAGCCCATTGTTCAAGACTCGTATCACCGAAATGCTCGGCATCCGCCATCCAATCCTTTGCGGCGGGATGGGGCCTGGCGTTTCAGACGCGACCTACGTAGCGGCTGTGGTCAATGCTGGGGGAATGGGCTTCATCGTTGCTTCTGCCTACCCTGATCCGGAGCAGTTTCGCGAGGAACTTCGTAAGTGCCGGCAGCTGGCACCTGGAAAAAGGTTCGGTGTGAATCTCTACATATCTGGTCAGCCCAATGCAGCCAACCGCATTCAGGAGCAGGTGAAAATCCTGGCTGAAGAGGATGTCATTTGCGTCGAGACCTCCGGTGGTAGCCCCGAGGCAATCCTTCCTGCTCTCCGGGAGTCCGGCATCAAAGTGCTGCACAAGGTTTCAGCCGTCCGACACGCCCGGTCAGCCGAACGCCTGGGCGTTGATGCCGTGATTGTTGTTGGCAATGATTCCGGAGGCCATCCAGGAACCTACGGTATCAGCAGCATGGTGCAGGCCCCTCAAGCCTCACGGGAGCTATCCATACCCCTTGTGATTGGCGGTGGGATGGGAACAGGGAGCCAACTCGCCGCCACCTTGGTGATGGGTGCTGACGCGATCTTGATGGGCACCAGGATGTTGGTATCGGAAGAGCTGTGGATTCACCGCCAGTACAAGGATCTACTGGTGAACAGCGATGGCACGGACAGCGTCATCGTCAAGACCGGCCTACGCCAACATCACCGGGTTTTGAACAACGAAAGCGCGAAAGCCGTGGCTGCCATTGATGCGACTGGTACTAGCGATTTTGAACACTACCGCCCGCACGTCATGGGCAAATTAACTACCCAGGCTTACCTTACGGGTGATAGCAGCATCGGTATGCTCGACTACGGGCCATCGGCAGTTTTTGCGAATGCAGTGCAGCCAGTGGAACAGATATTCGATGACATTCTTGACGATGCAAAGCGTGCCATGCAGCGCCTGAATGCACTCGACTGCGAAGCATAGTGTTATCGTGGGTTGAACACGACGCCTTGATAGCTCGTGTTCGACCATTCAGGCATTTGTTCCATAAAGTCGAATTTTCCGCGAAGCGGGCTACCAAGCAGAGCGCGTAGGGCCGAGGCCAACGAAGCTGGACTTAGTTCACGACAGCCGTACCGTAAGGCCACGCACCATGCTTCGTGCTTCTCTCACCCCACCTCCTCACGTCTTGGGCGCTTCAATGTCCAGCGATTGAGGTTTCAGAAACTCGGCCGCCCCTCCAGTCGCAAACCACGTAAAGGCTGCTTAACGTCCTAACCACCAGGAACCCCTCGACAGTCCTGCTATCGAGGATGATAGAGGTGCGAATTATGTCACCATCGTCAAAGCGACATTCTCGATCAGCGAACACCAAGCCCTCCAGAAAAATGTCCCCTGACCCATAGGCTGCAGCTGAAATGTAAGCTGTGACCGGCACTCCAAAATCGATCTTCATGGCTTTCGCTACAGTCTTTGGTACAGACGCCGGCGCATCTTGATCTACATGCCGCGTCGACAGTGGAGCTCGTTTCTCAGCCATCTACCACCTCGATAATCTATGGGTCATATCAACACCAGAGGGAGCTCACCGACTTTCGCTACCACCGTTTCCAGGCTTGCCATTTGCAATCCGCCCAAACGAATCATTAAAGAGGATGGTGTCCCCCTCTTCGTCGAACATCTGGCCAAGCCACCTTGCCCGCTTGATCGCTGATATCTGCGCGAAGAAGCAGCTCTCGCATAAATGAAGCTCGTACTCCTCGCCACTGTGCCCTGAGCCTTCTCCCCAAGAAGCGTGCATCGCTCCGAACTGGAGCTCGCCGTTGCTACCTCGCGCGCACATCCCGCAGGCGTCGCATATCACATCAACGACCTGGTCGTTTTCACTTGGCTGCGTAACCTTCATTGCGGCCCTCCGATAACGCGGCATTTAGCATCGCTGACCTAGATCGCGCGCTTCATCCGCATCTCAGCCACGCGCGCCAAGGCGGCCAATTAACAGGCGAATGAATAGGCGCATGATAGCCTTGCCGTAGCCCTCTCCATCGGAGCACCCTCTTTGAGCACCCCCTCGGTTCCTAGCTATTACACGTCTCTGCTGCGCGCACCGTGCTTCTCGACCGACCCCATCGGAAAGCGTCAAGCAGATCGCTGGAAGCGCCTCGTCGACAACATTCACAGGAGCACTACACCAGAAGATCTCCGCGAAGCTCGGGGCGTGGCCGAAGGCTTCATCCTGGGGTTAGTTGAATGCGGCCATTTACGACCAGACAGCGAACGCGACTACGTGATACTGAGCAGCATCCATCGTCGGCAGGATTTCCTGCGCGCTCTCCTTTCGACGCTCAATTGATTTATCGGTCGCCCATCCAAGCGCCCGCTGAGGCGCTTGGCTAGGATGCCGAAGGCGCATCGTTGCTATCGGCTGTCACGATCAAAGCACGCAGACTGGCTCGACCCATTTCGCGATTGAACGACGTCAACACGTAGTGCCCTTCCTTGGTAGAAACCATCCAGAACCGACCCGTTTTCGACAAGTTGTAAATCGGCTCGGTCTGCAGTGTGCATCCCCCGGCGTAATGACCATGACTAGGCACGGCCTGACTAACCACAACTCCGACAGCGCAATCTGAAGAGATAACCACGTCACCGAGGTACGCCCTGATGGGCACTGAGTGGTTCCGAGCCATGGCACGAATCATTCTCTTCAACTGAAAAGCAGAGAGCTCCTTACCGCACTGCTCATTTCTTCTGTCCGACATCCCTACTTCCTGTGTCATACCGCTGATCTCAACCATCCCAGTGATCCTAGAGCTGAGCGCATCAGCGATGTCTGTTGTGTTAGATCTCAATAGTAAAATCAGGTATAAAGCCCGATTTTTCGCCCGGATAACCTCTCGGGTTCGACACCAAGCGACACCCTGAAATGACCGTATCTATGGCGTGATGGGTGTGACCGAAAATCCAAGCGTCCGCTAGCTGAATGAGGTCGTGCCACTGGTTGTAGTAGGCAGCGGCGAGATGTCCTTCATGACCATCGCCGGCCACCTCGGGAATAGGGCAATGGTGCGTGATCACAACCGTCTTCCCCGCAAAATCCTTGCCGAGCTCAGTAGCCAAGAAGTCTCGGCTTGAGATGTTTTTGCCTATCACATCAGCAGGTCGAAGCTTGCGGAAACCTTCTCCAATACGGATTCGGGAGAAGTCGTTCATCCATTCCGCGCAGACTCTCATGGCTGCCTTGTAGTCGCCTGTCGACGTGAAATCTGTCCACGCTGTTGTCACCAGAAACCGAACATCGCCGACGACCAGCACCTGATTTTCAAGGACGTGCACATGCGCCGCCGCCGCTTCCTGCATCTTGTTCAGAGTGCTCGTGAGATGCCCTTTATAGAATTCGTGGTTACCAGCGACGTAGACGACTGGACAAGTGAATGACTGGTTAGCCCACTCGACACCGCGGCAGCGAACAGAGATGTCACCGGCCAGTACAACAAGATCTGCATCTACCTGAGGGGGCTCAAAGCTCGCAAACTCGAGATGGAGATCGGAGAAAATCCTAACTCTCATCGGTCACTCCTACTCCACGCGACATTGATAACGTCGCCTTTTCAAGGCTTGTCCGAAGGACAGCCGG
Organism: Pseudomonas sp. zjy_15; assembly: GCF_043101865.1. Lineage (NCBI taxonomy): Bacteria > Pseudomonadati > Pseudomonadota > Gammaproteobacteria > Pseudomonadales > Pseudomonadaceae > Pseudomonas > Pseudomonas sp. zjy_15. The sequence goes on along the minus strand of NZ_JBICII010000095.1, from coordinate 13,712 downwards.
GCTAGCTCTACGGGTGGAGCGAGAAGACAACATCAAGGCTCGCCTCTTTCCGATACCCATCCCCCAGAAGCAAATAGGCCGTACTCCTGGTTTCAAAAATGCACTGACCCGGATGAGAGACTGCGTAGGTCGTACGCACCCAGTGACCGGGATCGAACCGGCGCCGGCTATCCTGAACAACCTCATGAGCAAAGATCACCATTGGCGGGACTTCTGCCGGCGCTAGCTCACCTTCACTGGTAACAACGTCGATCCAGACCCACTGCCTGACCAAGCAAAAAGGTTTGCCAGGGAAGCGCTGCTGCGCTGCCTGAACTAGATCTGCAGGGTCACCATCCCACCCCTCAACTAGATCACCGGCACCGTAGAGGAAAGACATGATCTCTTTCAAAGAGGCAGCCATCGCTCAGCCCCTCGCGCTCGAGTAAACCTTTCCATCACGTGTGACAAACTCGTAGATAGGTTTCGGCTGACTGCCTTCCTGAATGCGAATTTCCGAGAGCACCTGCATGGAAAACTCATCCTGCTTTGTCATCGATGGTGGTGCCATCAGTTGAACCTTGTTCACGCTCAAGAATTCAACGGCGTCCCCTTTACACAGCGAATCGACAGCTTCGACGCTTGAGACGATACGCATAGAAGGCCCAAGACACCCGTCCACAAAGCCGCTTCCTTCCACCACAAAGTAGTAATTATCCGGGTTCAGGCTCGCTGAATCCCAGAGCAAACGCAGGTGATCCGGTGCCAAAAATTGCCCCTGCAGATCAGTCCGCTTAGTTACTAACACAGGCTATACCCCGCTTATTTCTCGGGCTCTAAGCTAGTGTTAAGCCCGACAACAATTCATATAAATTGACAACTTTCTACCGGACTGTGATTGTCCCTTCACCACTCTTCCGTCCTCTTGGAACGGCAAAGCAACCATACCATCAATCCCCATACACTTACTATATTTCGTAGATGTGGATTTTTCGATATGGCCTTATCCTTCCCTTTGGGAAGCGCAAATGCCATCGCGATACACATTGGCCGCAGTTCTCCGCTCGACGCGCTCTGCACGCGGCCTATCCCAAGAGCAGTTCAGAACCACCGTGGAGGCCCGGCACCTGCATAACCTCGAGCACGGGAAATCGAACCCCACAGTGGAAATGCTCGAGGGGATCAGCGAACGGTTGGACGTTGACATGGTGGCACTGCTGGCAGCTGCCTCGAGCTACGAACGCCAGGAATCTCTTGAGCAGTACATGTCGTACTTGTGGTCTGAGCTCACGAAGCTGCGCGATATGGGCGTGATGGAAAACATTTCTGCCCAGTTCACAGGTGGCGAGTTGATCACAGCCAAAACAGGCAAGCCGCCTATTCCGGCCGATAGAATCAGGTCAGTACTGGCTTGCAAAGCCGAAGGGCTGAGTCAGAAAGAGACGTCGGTAAAGCTAGACATACCCAAGTCCACGGTGCACAAGATCTGGCACATGCCTGCTCAAAATCCATAGGATCTGGATCGGCGACCAGGTGCACTGATGGCATGGCAAGGATTTGGAGATGAGCTCAGCCTCGAGCATCAAGGCTGGATCAGAGATCGGTACCCGAAGCTCAGGTACCGATTGAAGATAATCGGGGTTCCGCTCAATCCACTATTTCAGCCATCTGCATCCTCACCAACTGCGCAAGCTGAGGGTTTTTGATGACCCGCATCCCACGCTCGATCGGCCCATCAATCTCCGACATCAATACACGAGCACGATGCGCAACATCGGTCAGCCCTACAGCCTCAGAGGCGATGGCGATATGGTTGAGGCGCACCCAAACACCCTGAATGAGGTTTTGGTAGAGCTTGAGGTGCTCCATCATGAAGCCCAGGCCAGTCGAGAGATAATTCTGGATGGTGTTATCAATGTTCTGCGAATGGCGCCGAGCCAAGCTGTACTCTTTCTTCAGCTCAGTCTCCATAACGGCGGCTGGGTCAGTTGCTTTGCGCACCTCCATCGTCAGCCACTCATGGTTGTACCGGTAGGGATTCACCTTCACGTCATGGTTGTAATAGGTGAGGTACTCATTCTCGTGCAGGTAGCCGACCACGATCTCATCGAGCTCAGGCCGCTCAATCAACAGAGCTCCGACATCATTCACAGTCTGGATGTCGAATTGGGCGTTAAGCTCTGGCTTGGATTTGACCAAGGCCCTGACCTTCGCCAGCCACTCAAAGGTCTGCTCGGCATTCTGCTTGATCGGGTCGTGAGTCTTCGCGAACTCAATCTCACCAGGCAGGGCCTCTCGGATCATCCCTGGAACCACCTCAAATGCCTTGGTTCTGGCGAGCTTGCCCGGCGTGCAGTAGTGGGGTGAGCCAAGGTTGATGAAGTCGTAGTCGATCTGTGCATAAGCCAGAGCAACCAGCCGTGAACAGAACTGCTTCTTGGTGGATTCGAGCTTCATCAACCGACGTGGAAGAGCGAGGGTCGCCTCATCCAAGGCGTACAGGGAACCGATTTGGGAGTGGGCGTACTGACAGATCTGCTCGATCTCTTCGTCGCTCAGAGGCTTCTTGCTCCGAAGTACCACACAGTGGCTCGGCTTATCCAAAATGATCCGCTGAGGGTTCTTCGAGAAGACCCCTGCCTGTACCGCCTCGATCAGCGTACCTTCCACCCAGATCGACGCATGCGAGTAGCGTGATGCGGTACCCAGTCGCACTCCCTTGCTGATCAAGGTGTTCTCAGCAGTCAGGACGATATCGCCCCGCTTGAGCAGTGAACGCTCAATTGTGTATTTCTTTTCCATCGATGTACGCCTCATAAGATTGGAGGCGCAGCTCAGGGACGTAATCGATGTAGGTGACGTCGCCCATTTCGGATGAGGTACACCACATGCTTCAGTACGAAATCAAGGCCGCGCACAACAGCGAAATGAGGGCAAAACGCCATCGTTCAAGCTGACCGCAGCCGGTTAATAGATGACAAATTGTTTCCACGACACAATGAAGGTAGATCAGGTGCCTCTTGGCTTTGCCCGCGCTGTGGCTTGAGCAACAAGTGGATCATCAGGCCAAAAATGCTTTGGGTACCTACCTTTCAAATCCTTCTTCACCTCAATGTAGGTTGACGCCCAGAAGTTCGCCAAATCTTGTGTCACCTGTACTGGGCGGCGCGCTGGGGATAGCAAATGCAGCTTGAGAACTTGGCGACCATTAGCAATCCGTGGCGTATCTGCTTGGCCAAACAGCTCCTGCAATCTCACTGCAAGAACCGGCGGACGCTCACTGTAGTCAATTCGAATATTCGACCCGGACGGTACCGAAACCGTCTGGGGCGCCTGCGCTTCCAACTGCTGCGGAAGAGGCCACGGTAGCAGGTTGCGTATGATAGAAGACAGATCGAGCTGACCAAAATGACTGAGCCGTGTGACCTTACCGACATAGGGGCCGAGCCAATCCTCGAGCGACGCTAGCAAAGCATCATCACGAAGATCGGGCCATTCGCTCTGCTTACCCGACTCTTCATCCAACAGGCGCAGCAGCTCAACCCTGGCTTGCCACTGACGAAGTTCGGGCGTCCACGGAAGAAGCTCCAGTCCCTTCCGGTGAACGTAGTTGAGCAAGGCCTTAACGCGCGCTTCATCGCCTAGGTCGGCCAGAGGCGCACGCGACAAAATCAACTCCCCGACTTTCACCTGCCGCTCGGCGCGAAGCACACCCTCACGCTCATCCCAATCAAGTTCATCCACCCGGGAGACCTGCTCTTGAAGGACAGTGTCGAACAACGCTTCATCCAGATCGGCAGCTAGGTAGATCCGCTCCTCACGCTGGCCCTGCCGGCTTCCCAAGTCGGCGATCACCAGCCAAGAATGCTTCATCAGTGCATCAGCTTCGGTGAACATCGCAGCTCGACCATTGGCTAAGCGATATTCAGCCCCACCGGCACGACGCTGCTGTGCGACACGGTCTGGATACGCCAAGGCAAGCAAGCAGCCCACCCACCTTGGGTGGTCGGGATCAGCGACTGGTTGCGATGCTGGGCCGCGCAAGTACGACCGGTATTGCCTCGCTAGTTGCTTCGCTCTTTGAGCACCGCCTTGCTCTCCTCGTTGAGCTCGTTGCTCACCAGAGAGAATGGCCAAGCGACTATGAAGGTCTGCACCACCACCTCGCTGAATATCGCGCTCGCCGAGCAACGCGGCGATGTTGCACGCTGTCTCAGTCAGACCCAGCTCATGTCCCCGCAGTAGCAATTGTGCGATCCGAGGATGACTCGGCAGCTCAGCCATAGCTTGGCCGTGCCTAGTCAATTGCCCATCTGGTTGCACGGCGCCAAGCCGTCGAAGCAAATCGTTCGCTTGCGAGTAAGCAGCTGTAGGCGGAGCATCAAGCCACTTCAAGTCACTTGGCTGGACGCCCCATTTAGCAAGCTGCAGGGCCAAACCTGTGAGATCCGCTTGTTGAATTTCGGGCGAACTGAAACCCGCCATTTGGTCGTGCTGGGTTTCAGACCAAAGTCGGTAGCACACACCTGACTCGACCCGCCCTGCTCGACCAGCACGTTGAATAGCACTGGCTTTCGATATGCGCTGGGTGTCCAACCGTGTCATACCGCTGCGAGGATCGAAACGTGGTACACGTTCAAGACCTGCATCGATAACGACACGCACGCCGTCGATGGTGACACTGGTCTCAGCGATGTTCGTGGCCAGTACAACCTTCCGCTTTCCTGCCGGTGCTCGATCTATTGCAGCGCGCTGCTGACTCAAGTCGAGCTCGCCGTGAAGAGGGCAAAGAAGTACATCACGCTGAAGTGATGGAGACTGGGTCAAAGCATCTTCCAGGCCTGTTACGACTCGACGGATCTCGGCTTGACCAGGAAGGAAAACCAGCAAGCTGCCAGGCTGATCAGCAAGTGCTTCAAGGCACGCACTGATGACTCGCGGCTCGATGTATTCTCCAGGTTGCTGAGGTTTTCCCCAGACTGTCGAGACCGGGAACATGCGTCCCTCGCTCGTCACGATCGGAGCGTCATTCAGCAGGCGCGATAACCTTTCACCTTCGAGCGTTGCCGACATCAGCAGCACCTTCAGCGGGGCATCGTCCCGGAAAAGCTCGCGCCCATTGAGCGTCAGCGCCAAGGCGAGATCGGCATCTAGGTTTCGCAAATGGAATTCGTCGAAGATTACGAGCCCCACACCTTCAAGTGCAGGATCGCTCTGCAGACGACGCGTCAGTATTCCTTCAGTCACCACCTCGATCCGCGTCTTTGGCCCGACTTTGCTGTCCAGGCGAATCCGATAGCCAACGGTCTCACCGACCTTCTCACCTAGCTCGCTGGCCATTCGCTCCGCAGCAGCTCGCGCAGCAAGACGGCGAGGTTCCAACATGATGATCGTCTGCCCTTGGAGCCATGGTTCATTGAGCAAGGCAAGCGGAACGCGAGTCGTTTTACCGGCGCCAGGCGGTGCTTGAAGCACCACCTCATTTCGATTTTGAAGGGCTTCAAGAAGGGCCGGCAACGCGGCGTTGATTGGCAACGAACTCATGTGTACTCCTGCGGCAGGAGCGCAGTATACAAAGGTTCACCATGGGTAGATGCGATGGATGAGGACTCACGAACCCCGTGCCCTCTCATGTGCAGCCTCAACCGTGCTGCGATTGGGTTTATCTGCTAAACCTCTTGGGAAACGCCTCTCGAAATTCGACATGAGAGTGCGTTTTCAAATTTTGTAATGGCCCCTAGCCACAAAACCTGTTCATGTATACAGTATTAGTAAGCAGCATCCGTGCAGAATGACCTTTCGGCGAATACGTAGGCCAAATGGATTGATCTCGTATAAGCTTTGCCGCCGAAAAAATGCACGCCCACAATGCCCACGTTCGTCGCTGAGGCGACAGGAAGGATTCGAATGAGCAAGCGGCTTCCCAACCTGAGGCTTACGTCGCCTAGATGTGCGTTCTGTGGTGCCACCTGGCAACCAGCGGAAGGCATCGACGCGCTCAAATCGTACTGCCCTTGTTGTGCTGATGCTCGTCGCGCCCTTGCTGAGGCTCACTTCCAGCTTAAGCCGCTGAGCGCTGCCGACTTCAGCGGCGGGTACCTACTACCTCGCCGCCTGCGAAGCGCTGCCGGCTAAAGCACCGCTTACCGAAAGTACGCTTCCAGTTCGCGATCAACCTGATTGCGGCCTATGACCTTCGTGGATGCGCCCAGGCTCCGATTGTTACCTTTGCCCAACGGTTGGCTCCAGGCCCGCCACTCATGCTGGCGTTGACCATGAATGTTCCACTCAACGACGTTTAGCCGCTTGGGCGACTGCAGTTCCCACCTCACCAGATCCTCAGTCACGATAGGCACTGTCCACTCAGGCTCAGTCGGCAAAGCCGAAATGGCATTGAGTACCTCTTGGGTAGTCGCATAACGATCGTTGGTGTTATCGGCCATCATCTTTCGAATGACCTTACGCCACGGCTTGGGAACATGTGGCAGCCAGCGCAGACGTTCAATGAAGCCGCCTTGGGCGATGACATCTGCAGGACACTCGTTCTGGAACACGTACCAGACCTGTCCGTGCAACAACCGGAACAGCGTCATACCCAAGGCCCAGATATCGCTCTTGATACTGGTACCACTGCCCTGCCACACCTCCACAGCAATATGGTCTGCGTACCCCGCAGCTGAGCCGTAGCCAAGGAGCAACCTGTCGGTGACCAGACCGAAGTCACCGAGCTTTGCCATGCCGAGATGGTCGAGCAGGATGTTGCCTGGCTTGATGTCCCTGTGAAGCATCTCGCGCCCGTGCAATGCGTGCAGCCCGATCAGCACATCGATCGCGACCTTCCGCACGGCAGCGAGAGTCATCGGCCCCCGTTCAAAATGAGCTTGCAGGGAGCCACCAGGGCAGTACGCCATCGTGAAGCGGATGGCATCCTCCACCTCGTCTATACCGTAAACCTGAACGACATTGCGGTGAGTGGCGGTCTTCAGGTGCTGAGCCTCGGCGAGGAATTCCCTCCTGATATCCACCCACTCTTCATCGTCGTTTTCCGCCTTACGGGAAACCACTTTTACTGCCACTTGCCCATGAACGGCGTCTTGACCAAGGAACACTTCACCGAAGTGCCCGTTCCCCAATTTGTCCAGGATTTGGAGTTTCGGAACGACACTGGTCATGGTCGAGCCCTGTGTGCAATCACAAGCATTGCGGCCTCACGACTCCCCTTGCGCAGCTTCGCTCCCTCTAGCTTCTCTGCCCAAAACGCATCGTCGTTCACGCAATCATCGACCTTCCGACCGTAGGTTCGGCTGATCACTTCTTTCTTGAGAACACGGGTCTCACAGGCAGACGCAGCAGCGCACATGATCACACCACGAAGCTCTGCGCTATCGAGAAGCCCCCCGTTGGCCTTGCCTTGAGGTACTGAGCTCGCCTTGACCACCACCTGGTCAATTCCATTCACTTCTAGGTAATCCTTGCACCGATGGAAGAGCGTTTCGTATCCCTTCTGCCGATCCCCTGTGGGCAGCTTCCAGGTCACATCGGTAACCAGTGAGATAGGGGCATCACAGTCATCCGGAATCTGCGTATCAACGACAGTCACTTCCCCGGAACCTACCATCAGACCAACGCAGCGTGTTGCCATGTACTTTTCCTTGTGAAGGCAATTAAATATCACGCCATGGTATTACAGCCGCTTACACCGTCAATTGCCTGGTTGTGTGTGTGAACGTTGCCAGCCCACCGATTTCGGGGCCAACGCTGTCTGGCCTGCTGGTTTCAGAGAAACGAGAGATCCGACGGTTGGTTCAAACCTGACTGTATGAAGGGACGAATGGTGGCGGCCAAGATCCTACCAGCTATTGGGTGGCCAAGCGGGCGTCTTTAGCTGGGTTTGTGAGTGGAGTTCGATAGACGCTGGAAGCTGAACGCGAGAAAGGGACATGGCCCGATTGGCCATTCGTAACGGCACTACGTGGGACTGAATAGTGGATGACTGGCAGGTAACAAAGCGAAAAATCTGGGCCATCGCGAAGGCTTGCTCGTTCTGGACTGGACGTCAGATCAAGAAAGTCTTCATGGGCATGTGCATGCTGGTGGGCACCACCTGGGGCTCCATGATCATCGCCCTACTCACCATCGGCAGCGCCGCGATGATTTCTGTGATGAGCGGCGACATCAAAAACGAGTACACCGCCGTACACTCCTGGCCCGAGTTCTTCGCAACAGACTACCTGTGGCCGTCCATTCAGCTCTCCATCGCCGCAGTCATCTTGGTGTTCTTACGTGAGGTAGGGGTCGTCACCTCAACCCGGAAGAAGGAAAAAGAGCTACAGGATCGCCTGACCACCATGCCGCCCAAGCAGTTTCTCGCCGCCTATAGTGACGCGATGATCGACATTCGGCAGCTTTACGAGGGCCTACTGGAAGAAGGTGCGCCGCCGTTGACCCGTAAAGGTCTCGCAGGCGACATCCGCATGATGCTCACGAAGATCCTGGTCTTGGCACAGAACTGGGACAGTGCGCCCTCCGAAACGTACAGGGCCAACATCATGATGATTGAGGAAGACAAAGATCTCATCCGCAGGGAGTACTCGGAGCAGGTAAACGACAGCCCCTTCTTCCTGTTCAACTCCAACATCGATGCTCGCTTGGATAACGCAGACGGCATCCTACACATCACAGACCTTGAGCTCTCAACCTTGGTCGGCGCCCAGGTTTTGGCAAAGCCGGACACCGATATCGTGCCGATTTGCTTCCCGTTCAAAATGGATGCGTCGGATCACGCCAAATCGCACCCGAACCTACCCGGCGGGCCTGTAGCGGTCTCGACCATGGCATCTCAATATATCGAAGACTCTCGGACACACTTCAAGCAGTGGCTAGATGATGAGGCGCTGCAAAATCCGCATATAACTGAACACTATAAAACCACCATCTCCCGTTATTACAACTCTCATCGCTACGCTACGTCCATTCTTTCCATTCCATTAGTTTCTCGTAATAATGGTGAAGGGATGCCACACCCAATTGGATGCTTAAATATCTACAACAACAAAGCGAACATCCTTATGGGTGATAGCCGTAACGCACAATTTGTACAGTTATTGCAACCAATTTGCGCGTATTTGCATGATATGATATTCTTATATCGTGAAACTAACGACATGGAGGCTAGTTAAAATGACCGAACTTGCCAGAACTGAAGACGTTACTGTGACTACAGGTGACGTAGCAGTTGAGGTCTCCAATGCTCGGAAGAACAAAGCTTTCGCGAAGATTTACAATAGCCGTATGTCTCGTGAAGAGCTTAGGGCTTCTATGCTGGAGAAGGCGAAGAACGTTGTCGAGAAAGGCATCGGCTCGCTCGACCTGGTAACTGTAGTCGAGCACCGCTAGCCGCTCAGTACCCCATCACTGCGACGCGCTAGCAGCTTGCTTGAAGGCCACCGAAAGGTGGCTTTCTTGTTTCTGTCATCCATGCACTCATCCGCCCCGTAAGGCGACGCGCCCCGCTCACTTACAGCAGCAATCGTGTCCTTCCCACTTACACGCGATTGGCTTCAGGATCAGCCCCCAGGTTGAGCAGAGGGGATCAAACTCTGAGCGCTTTGGTGGCAAAAACTCTCTTGTCGCCGCCGTCACGCTGTGTCGGGCCACGTCATATTTTGCAGTCGCTCATCCGGCAACGCCGGCTTGGCTCTTGTGCCCTTAGCTCTGCGGCTCCTGCTGCTCTAGACTAGCTGGAGTAATGTCCACCTCCTGGCAAACGCTCCAAACATCACTATCTTCTAAGAAAGTCGAGAGCGTGGTATCCGATGTAGCGTGGACTTCAACTTTTGAATTTCGCTCGCCATCAATCTCAGTATAAAACACATATTCAACTTTCGAATACAACCTCACAACCCGCGGCACCTGAATTATGCTACCGAAAACCTCAAACTTCTGACCTTCTCCTTCGGCAATCCGAATTATCTTCCCGCCAGGATTATTATCAATCTCTTCGAAAGAGGCACCTTCATGATACGCGAATGGCCCGACACATATCCTCGTAGGCTGTAGGGTACGTTCAATCGAACCACTTCCTAGTCGAGCATAATTTCTTAGGAGCTTATATGTAGCCGGGTTCAGCATGGTATTCTTAATTATCAGAGGCTCAGCGCACCTTTGTGCTATTGCCCTGGCAAAACCGATGTAGTCAATTAAAAACTGTACCTGCGCGTGTATAACCTCATTGTGCGAGTTGGCTTGCGAACTGAATGTGCTCGCATTCTCGGCAATTTCGATTTCAATTACGAACCGCCCTGTATCTAAAAGCTTGGAAGCATTGGCGAGTTTTTGAAACCGGGGAAGATTAAGAATATTTTTCCCGACCCACGCCTCGAGATTGAACAACAAGTCGAACTTGGCATCTTGCCCTTCGTGAGAGCAGTACGCTTTGACCTTAAAGAAACCATCGAAAGCACTACCTTCAAACACTGTCCGAAGTGAGCCAGAATAGTAGTAACAAGGGAACACATCCAATACGGTTTCATGGCCCTCAGGGGTTCTGACAAAAAGCGTCGCGCGAGCTTCCTTTCTAGGAGCCGACATAGTCAGCACTGCTTGTTCAATCCCCTTGATGCCGCTATGGAATGCTTCGAACAGCTTGGAACCTTCAATTTTAAAATGCGCACCAGAAATGGTCAGTTCCCGACCCTCTTCTAGGAAGGCCTTTTCGGCTGCCAAATACCCTTCAATTTTATCTACGTCTTCGATGACGAGGTTGACGTTAACGTCTTCATCAACTGCCCTGATCAAATGCGTGAAAGCACTTCCAATTTTATTCACTTCGACGGTGAATCGCGGATCGAGGTTGGCCAGGTTAGATTCGTAGCCCTTCATTATTTCCGCAACCGGTGTTTGGAGCGGATCATCGGATCTGTTAATAAATCGATGGAGCAGATCGGCTGATTCTTTACCCGCAGCTGCTTTAACTTCTTTCTCAGTGAAGCTCTTTTGGTTCAGGAGGGAGTTGGATCTAGCCTCGGCATCGCGCTTCCACTGGAGCAGCGTTTTAACACTGTAGGGGGACTCGTCAGCATCAATGAGCTTCGAATGTGTTTGGCACATCCAGATGCCATTGTCGAAGTGCTTGCGATCTTCTGGGGACTGGTGCTCATCGTATCGTGGGCCGCCTGGTGCAGCGGCTTTAATGTGGCATGCGACACCAATGCCTACAGTGCCCTCTCCGTTCGATTTCGCGCCATGGGTATGTACGTAGCAGCCCGGAAAGGAACACACGTTTCCAGCGCTATCACGAAGCTTCTGTGTTGTCGTTCCTAGGAAGTTGTCGCGCTTTGGAGCGGCTTTGGCTTTCTTCTTTGCGCTGTTTTTTGGCTTGGATTTCGGCCCGCTCATGCACTGTCCTGGTGATGAATTTTGGATGTGCTGATGATGCTTGGAAATCGAGCGGATTGCGATGGTTGGAGGGGTGATGATGTTGATGCATGGGATGGGTCTGGGGGGCTTCCGGGTGTTGCTCTGATCGACGTGATCAGGTGGGTTGGGTTTGAGATCGTGGCACCTACCGGGGGTGGGATTTGGAATCGCACCGAGGTTGCTTAAGGAAGGAAAAAGAGGATGGGGGCCCTAGGGAGATGTCCTAGATAGAGCTCAGTGAAGGGAGGGGAATGCCCTGCTTTTTGACAAGATATTGGGGTTTTTCAGTGAAAGTGACAAAACATGAAATTCATCGAAGATCAGCAAGCCCACACCTTCCAGCGCCGGGTCGGCTTGCAGACGGCGTGTGAGGATGCCTTCGGTCACCACTTCAATACGGGTTTTCGGCCCGACCTTGCTGTCCAGGCGGATGCGGTAACCCACGGTTTCCCCAACCTGCTCGCCCAGTTCACTGGCCAGCCGTTCGGCCGCAGCACGCGCAGCCAGGCGCCGAGGCTCGAGCATGAGGATGGTCTGCCCAGCCAGCCACGGTTCGTGCAGCAGCGCCAGTGGCACGCGGGTGGTCTTGCCAGCGCCGGGCGGGGCTTCAAGCACCACTTCGTCACGGTTTTCCAGCGCCTGGCGCAGGGCGGGCAAGGCAGCATCAATGGGTAATGAAATCATGGTGGTCCTCGAACAGTGTCGCGAGTATAACGGCGAACCCAGCCTGCTCTATCATGGTCTTAACATCAGGTGCAGGCGCATCGCTTGTCCTGCTGAACACCTTCTCGGAGATTTACATGCGCATCTCGACCCGCGTCATCGGTGGCGCCCTCATCGCCACCCTGCTGACTCAACTGACGGCCTGCGGCACCATTTTCTACCCGGACCGGCGCGGCCAGATCGGCGGCAAGATCGACCCTGTGGTTGCTGCAATGGATGCCATCGGTATTCTTTTCTACGTGATCCCGGGGCTCATTGCCTTCGGCATCGACTTTGCCACCGGCGCCATCTACTACCCGGGTGGCCGTACTGCCCAGGTCGACCCCGCCAAACTGCAAGAAGCCGTCAGCCCCGATGGCAAGGTCGACAACCTGAAGTTGCAGGCCATTCTGGAAAGCGAACTGGGCCAGCGCCTGCCGCTGAACGACCCACGGCTGATCCAGCACCGCGGCAGCATCGAACAACTGGCCAGCCTCGGCCTGGTCCCGGCAGCCTGAGCCACACGGACGCTGACCACGGATGACCACGACCCCAGCTGAACACCAGCGCCTGCTGCGCCTGGCCACACGCGCGTCACTGGCAGTGGCCAGCATCCTGGTGCTGAGCAAGGCGCTGGCCTGGTGGCTGAGTGGGTCGGTGAGCCTGCTGGCTGGGCTGACCGATTCGGCACTGGACGCAGTGGCCTCGTTCCTCAACCTGCTGGCGGTGCACTATGCCCTGCGCCCGGCCGACGACGATCACCGGTTTGGCCATGGCAAGGCCGAGGCCTTGGCCGGCATGGCCCAGGCGCTGTTCATCGGGGGCAGTGCGGTGCTGATCGGGGTGCAAGCGATCGAGCGCTTGTACACCCCGCAACCGCTGGGTGATACCGCCATTGGCATTGTGGTGATGCTGCTGTCGCTGGTGCTGACAGTCGCCCTGCTGGCACTGCAGTACAAGGTTATCCGGCTCACCGGCTCTACTGCGGTGCGGGCAGATTCCCTGCACTACCGCTCGGACTTGCTGCTCAACGGCAGCATTCTGCTGGCCTTGTTGCTGGCGCGTTTTGGCTGGCCTCAGTTGGATGCGCTGTTCGGCCTGGGCATCGCCTTTTACATCCTCTGGAGTGCGCTGCAAATTGCCCGCGAAAGTACGGCGATCCTGATGGACAAGGCGTTACCCGGCGATGTTGGCGAGGAGATGACCGCGCTGGTGCTGGCCGTTGCAGGCGTGAAAGGCGTGCATGACCTGCGCACGCGCGTGTCGGGCAACCAGTGGTTTGTGCAACTGCACCTGGAACTGCCGGGGCAACTGCCGCTGCATGAGGCGCATAGCTTGTGCGTGGAGGCCTCGCGGGTGATCCGCCAGCGTTACCCACAGGCAGACGTGATGGTGCACGCCGACCCGGTATGAGGTAACCACCCATGCCCCACCCCTTGTAGGCGCGGGTTCATCGCGAAAGGGCCGGGGCTGCTGGCCAATTTCCACCCGCCGATCACCATTGCCGCCGCTACCGTATTCGCGGGTAAACCCGCTCCTACACACGCACAGGCCTTTGTAGGAGCGGGTTCACCCGCGAAAGGGCCGGGCCTGCTGGCCAATTTCCACCCGCC
>NZ_JBICII010000094.1:0-14932 GCF_043101865.1 Pseudomonas sp. zjy_15 | reverse complement strand
CGCTGGGTTTGAAAGCCGTGCTTGGACCGCGTCGCGCTATGCGCGACAATAGCGATCATTTTCGGAGCCCCCCATGACCGATTTCACTCCCGACGCCATCCTCGATGCCACCGGCCTGAACTGCCCAGAACCCGTCATGATGCTGCACCAGCACGTACGCAACCTGGCCGCCGGTGGCCTGCTCAAGGTCATCGCCACCGACCCGTCGACCCGCCGCGACATCCCCAAGTTCTGCAACTTCCTCGGCCACGAATTGCTGCAGCAGCAAGAGGACGCCGGCACTTTCCTGTACTGGATCCGCAAGAAAGCCGACTGAATCGCTCTGGAACACGCCCGGCGTTGCGCCTACACTGCGCTCCCCAGACAGGAGAGCGCCATGCTGATAGTTGCCGACGAGAACATCCCGCTGCTCGATGCCTTCTTCCAGGGTTTCGGTGAAATTCGCCGCTACCCCGGCCGAAGCCTCGATGCTGCCAGCGTCAAGGACGCCGATATCCTGCTGGTGCGCTCCGTGACCAAGGTCGACCGTCAGCTGCTCGAAGGCAGCCGTGTACGCTTTGTCGGCACTTGCACCATCGGCACTGATCACCTGGACCTGGATTACTTTGCAGAAGCCGGCATCCGCTGGAGCAGCGCACCTGGCTGCAATGCCCGCGGCGTGGTCGATTACGTGCTGGGCAGCCTGCTGACCCTGGCCGAACTGGATGGCGTGGCATTGCCTGAGCGCGTGTATGGCGTTGTGGGCGCGGGTGAAGTGGGTGGTCGCCTGGTGCGGGTGCTGCACGGTCTGGGCTGGAAGGTGCTGGTGTGCGACCCGTTGCGCCAGGCCGCGGAGGGCGGCGACTACGTCAGCCTCGAAACCATCCTGCAGCAGTGCGATGTGATCAGCTTGCATACCCCGTTGCAACGCGGCGGCGAGTACCCGACCTGGCACCTGCTGGGGCAGGCGCAGCTGGCACAGTTGCGCCCAGGGGCCTGGCTGTTAAACGCCAGCCGTGGCCCGGTGGTGGACAACGTGGCCCTGCGCGAGCTGCTGCTGGACCGCGAAGACGTGCACGCAGTGCTGGATGTGTGGGAAGGGGAGCCGCAGGTCGACCTGACGCTGGCCGACCTGTGCACCCTCGCTACGCCGCACATTGCCGGCTATAGCCTCGATGGCCGCCAGCGTGGTACGGCGCAGATCTACCAGGCGCTGTGCCGCTTCCTGGCTGTGGACGAGCAGGTGCGACTGGCCGAGCTGCTCCCCAGGCCGCCGCTGGCGCAGATCGAGCTGGATGCCAGCACCGACCTGTCCTGGGCCTTGGCCACCCTGTGTCGCGCCGTGTATGACCCGCGCCGCGATGATGCCGATTTCCGCCGTAGCCTGAGCGATGATCCGCAGCAGCAGCGAGCGGCGTTCGACCAGTTGCGCAAGCAATACCCGCCACGGCGCGAGATCGAGGGGCTGGCCGTGCGCTTGCACGGGGAGGCGCCGCAGTTGGCGCAGTTGGTCAGTGCCCTGGGTGGGGTGTTGGTCTAAGCAAGCCTTGTCTTGATCTTGCAGGTAGGTGTGGTTACCTGTTGGGGCGGCCAAGCCCGCTGGCTGGGCCGATAAAAACCCGGCGCAAGCGCCGGGTTGCAAAAAATTCGCCGATCAACCTTTGCGTACGCGCTCGACACGGCTTTCTTCCAGAGCCTTGCAGGCCTGCTGGATCATCTGCTCGGTGATCGGCACTTCGCGCCCCTTGGCGTCGATGATCGAACCGCATACTTGCGGTTGCGGGGAGGTCTGGGGCTTCTGGTTATCATTGCCATGCTGCAAGCTCATGCACTGTCTCCTCTTCAGGTTCAAGCTCAGGGTAGCCCTGCGCCGTGACTGGCCTGTGACAGCTTCTGGGTCACGGCAGCAACAGTCCAGCAGAAACCTTGTGAAAGCTCCATAAGCTGTTTAGATCGATGCGTTATAGCAACCTGCATGCAGTCTCCCGACAGGGATGAGTGGTAGGCTGCCGCTTCCCCACCCTTTTTGGTCGTCGCCATGCCCGAATCGGTTTCCCCGCGCCAACGCCGCGCCTTGCGCCTGGCTTGGCAGTTCGTTCGCCCTTATCGCCGGCATGTGCTGCTGGCATTGCTGGCGCTGGTGGTCACCGCTGCCATCACCCTGTCGATGGGCCAAGGCATCCGCCTGCTGGTGGATCAAGGCTTCATGACCCGCTCCGCGCATCAGCTCAATCAGACTATCGGGCTGTTCCTGCTGCTGGTGCTGGCGCTGGCAGTGGGTACCTTCAGCCGTTTCTACCTGGTGTCGTGGATTGGTGAGCGCTGTGTGGCCGATATCCGTCGTGCCGTCTTCGACCACCTGATCGGCCTGCACCCAGGTTTTTTCGAAGACAACCGCAGCTCCGAGATCCAGTCGCGGCTGACAGCGGACACCACCTTGCTGCAATCAGTGATCGGTTCATCGCTGTCGATGTTCCTGCGCAACGCGCTGATGGTCATTGGCGGTGTGGCATTGCTGTTCATCACCAACCCCAAGCTCACCAGCATCGTGGTGGTAACGCTGCCGCTGGTGTTGGCACCGATCCTGCTGTTCGGCCGTCGTGTGCGCAGCCTGTCGCGGCAGAGCCAGGACAGGGTCGCCGATGTGGGCAGCTACGTGGCTGAGACGCTGGGGCAGATCAAGACCGTGCAGGCCTACAACCACCAGGCGCACGACCGCGAACTGTTCGCCGATACGGTCGAAGCAGCGTTTACTGTTGCCCGCAAGCGGATTACCCAGCGTGCCTGGCTGATTACCCTGGTGATCGTGCTGGTGTTGGGGGCGGTGGGGGTGATGCTGTGGGTCGGCGGCATGGATGTGATCGCCGGGCGTATCTCCGCAGGCGAGCTGGCTGCATTCGTGTTCTACAGCCTGATCGTCGGCAGCGCCTTCGGTACCCTCAGTGAGGTGATCGGCGAGCTGCAGCGGGCCGCGGGTGCCGCCGAGCGCATTGCCGAACTGTTGGCCGCGCGCAGTGCCATCCTGCCGCCCGCCGTGACGCAGGTACTGCCGCGGCAGCGGGCCAGTGGGCGTATCGAGCTGCAGCAGGTGGTGTTCGCTTACCCTTCTCGGCCCACGGTGGCGGCTGTCGACGGCCTGAGCCTGACCATCGAGCCCGGCCAGACCGTCGCCCTGGTAGGCCCTTCCGGGGCAGGCAAGTCGACCCTGTTCGATTTGTTGCTGCGCTTTTACGACCCCCAGCAAGGCCGCATCCTGCTTGATGGCCAGCCGGTTACCGAGCTTGATCCCGACCAACTGCGCCGGCAGTTCGCCTTGGTGGCACAAAACCCCTCGCTATTCCGTGGCACGGTGGAGGCCAACATTCGGTATGGCCGGCCCGAGGCGTCCTTGGCTGACGTCGAAGCAGCAGCCCGTGGCGCCCATGCCGACGAATTCATCCGGCAACTGCCCCAAGGCTACCAGACACAACTGGGGGAGGGCGGCAACGGCCTTTCTGGCGGGCAGCGTCAGCGCCTGGCGATCGCCCGGGCCTTGTTGGTCGATGCGCCGATCCTGTTGCTGGACGAAGCCACCAGTGCCCTCGATGCACAAAGCGAATACTTGATCCAGCAAGCGCTGCCCAGCCTGATGGCCGGTCGTACCACGCTGGTAATCGCCCATCGCCTGGCCACGGTGCAGCATGCCGAGCGCATCGCGGTCATCGACCAGGGCCGGTTGGTGGCGGTGGGCACCCATCGTCAGTTGATCGAGGATAGCCCGTTGTATGCGCGGCTGGCAGCGTTGCAGTTCACTACGGGTTAGCTTGTCGTGGCTCTGTAACATTTCTGTAGTAATTGCCTGAGAGTATTTGCCTCAACTGTTGCGTAAGTGCTCGACCTGGCTGCCATTGCGTGATGGCAGCTTTTTTTTGGCCTGCCAGTAATGAGGCTGTAAAACGGCCTCAGCCTACTCCCTCTGGTTCCGAGACCCTCGATGTTGCGTAAATCCCTCAGAGTGCAAATTCTCTCGCTGCTCGGCGGCAGTGTGCTGGCGATGCTGCTGATCGCCTTGGTGTGTTTCCAGTTCCTGTCGTCCAGCGTACGTGGCTACGCCGAGCTGGTCGACGGGCCGCTGCGGGCCTCGCAATTGATTGACGAAGCCAACTTGCAGTTCAAGATTCAGGTGCAGGAATGGAAGAACGTGCTATTGCGCGGGCGCCAACCTGCGGAGATGGACAAGTACTGGCAGCAGTTCCAGGCCCGCGAACAGCAAGTACAACAACTGCTCGGGCAATTGATCGACAATAGCGATGCCAGGCTCAAGGCGTCGCTGCAGGAATTGCGCGACAGTCACCGCCAGTTGGGCCAGGCGTATGCGCAAGGCCGCCAGGCCTTCCTTGCGGCAGGCGGCGACCCGGTAGCGGGCGACCGGGCGGTCAAAGGCGTGGATCGTGCTGCCAGTGAGCAGATGAGCGAACTGGTGGAGCAATTGCGCGCCGATGCCCGTCAGCGTGCAGCCAGCATCAATGCCAGTGCCGAGCGTACGGTATGGTTGGGCCTGCTGGTGATGCTGGCTTCTGCGGTGCTGGTGGGGCTGCTCAGTCTGTGGCTGGTCAACCGTAGCCTGATCGAGCCGATCCGTCAGTTGATCGAGTACGTCGCGCAGCTCAGCCAGGGCTGCTTTGCGGCCCGGGTCGACAGCCGTCGGGAGGATGAGTTGGGGCGCCTGGCGCGGGCGGCCAACACCCTGCGTGACTTCCTTGCCGACACTGTCGGCCGGCTGCAGGACAACGCTCAGGAGCTGGAAGGTGCCAGCGGCCAGTTGCGCAATATTGCCGGTGACATGGCCCGCGGTACTCATGACCAGTTCCAGCGTACCGACCAAGTGGCCACGGCCATGCACGAAATGTCCGCCACTGCCCAAGAGGTCGCTCGCCACGCCGCCGAGGCTGCCCGTGCGGCCGATGACGCCGACCACAGCGCCCAGGCAGGCGAGCAGGTGATGCAGCAGACCATCGATATCATCGGGTTGGTCAACCGTGAGATTGCCGGCACGGCGACGGTAATTCGCGATCTGGAGCATGACAGCACACGTATAGGCAAAGTGCTGGAAGTCATCCGCGGCATTGCTGAACAGACCAACCTGCTGGCGCTTAACGCGGCCATCGAAGCAGCCCGTGCTGGCGAAGCCGGGCGTGGTTTTGCGGTGGTCGCCGATGAGGTGCGTAGCCTGGCCCAACGCACGGCAGCGTCGATTGCAGAGATCCACCAGATCATCGAAGCGGTACAGTCGGGGGCTGTGGAGGCGGTCAAGGCCATCGAAAGTGGCCAGCAACGTAGCCAGGAAGGGGCTGAGCAGGTCGAGCAGGCCGGGCAGATGCTGCAACGTATCACCCTGGCCGTGGAGGCGATCCGTGACATGAACCGGCAAATCGCTACAGCGGCCGAGGAGCAGACCAGCGTGGCCGAAGATATCTCGCGCAACCTGATCGAAATTACCCGCATTGCCACAGCCAACCAGGAAGCGGTCCAGCATACCGAGCAGGCGGGGCAGCGCCTGCATGGTTTGTCAGGGCAGTTGGGCGAAGTCACCTCCCGCCTGAGCGCCTGACTCGGCTTGCAGTGGTTGGAGGGGACCACGGTGGCTGAAGCTGCGCACTGAGTATTTCTCGCACACAGCAAAAAGCCCGCACATGGCGGGCTTTTTGACAAGGATTTGGTCGGAGAGACAGGATTCGAACCTGCGGCCTTCTCGTCCCGAACGAGACGCGCTACCTGGCTGCGCTACACTCCGATGAACAAAATCCTACTGCATCCCGTTTTTGCTCGCAAGCCCTTGTTGTTTAAAGGGCCATGGCCTGAACGGGGCCTGATCAGAGCTCTTTGACGGTGCGGATCTGGTCCTTGTTCAGGCGTGTGCGCTTGCCGTCGAGTTGCTCGAATTCATAGAAGCCCGAGTCTTCGTCGTAGGACGGTTTGTCGGTTGCCTGGATCTCCCGGCCATCGTTCAGGGTAATGACGGTTGGGGTCGAGCAGCCAGCGAGGGCGCCCAAGCCCAAGGCGAGCAGGAAGGCGGGTAGGGTCCGTTTGATCATCGTGTTTCTCCAAGTGCGATGGTGCTAGATGACATTTATGACGCAGGACGTTAGTGCAAGTTCACTCCAAGTGCAGCATAGCGACTAATTCGTCCCCTTGACCCAGGGCAAGGCTGATGGGGGCAGCGCCGGATAAAGGTACGCTGTGATATAACTGCGCCCATCTCATCCTGTTGTGACGGACACCCATGAAAGCCAAGGCAGATACCCCCTTCGTGGCGCTGAACATCGCCGTGCTCACGGTCAGCGACACCCGTACCTTCGACACCGACACCTCTGGCCAGATGTTCGTCGACCGCCTGAGCGCCGCCGGTCATCGCCTTGCCGAGCGTGTGCTGCTCAAGGATGACCTGTACAAGATCCGAGCCCAGGTCGCCACATGGATTGCCGATGACAGCGTGCAAGTGGTGCTGATCACGGGCGGCACAGGGTTTACCGGTCGCGACAGCACCCCCGAGGCGGTGGCCTGCCTGCTGGACAAGCAAGTGGACGGTTTTGGCGAGCTGTTCCGGCAGATTTCCGTGGCCGACATTGGCACCTCAACCGTGCAGTCGCGTGCCTTGGCCGGGCTGGCCAACGGCACGCTGGTGTGCTGCCTGCCGGGCTCGACCAACGCTGTGCGTACCGGTTGGGATGGCATCCTGGCCGAGCAGCTTGATGCCCGTCATCGCCCGTGCAACTTCGTGGCGCACCTGAAGCAGGCAGCGGCCTGCGACAGCCGTGGCTGAGGTCAGCCAAGCCCGGCCGCTGATGCCGGTGGAGCAGGCGCTGGAGCAATTGCTGGCACTGGCCGAGGCTGCGCCGATCCGCGAGATCGAAAACCTGCCGCTGGCCGAAGCCGAAGGCCGCGTGCTGGCCACCGACCTGGTGGCCTCGCTCGACCTTCCACCCTGGCCGAACAGCGCCATGGACGGTTATGCCTTGCGCCTGGCTGACTGGCAGGGCCAGCCGCTGCCGGTCAGCCAGCGTATTTTCGCCGGCCATGCGCCCCAGCCGCTGCAACCGGGTACCTGTGCGCGGATCTTCACCGGTGCGCCTGTGCCGGAGGGGGCCGACTGCGTCGAGATGCAGGAAAACACCGAAGTACTCGACGATGGCCGGGTGCGCTTTCTCGAAGGGTTGCGGGCCGAGCAGAACATACGCCCTCAAGGCCAGGAAACCCGCAACGGCGAGCAGGTGATGAGCGCCGGCACCCGACTTGGGCCGATCGAACTGGGCTTGGCGGCGACCTTGGGGTATGGCCGCCTGGACGTGGTACGCAAGGTGAAAGTGGCGGTGCTGTCGACCGGCGACGAACTGGTCGAGCCCGGCCTGCCGCTGGGACCCGGGCAAATCTACAACAGCAACCGCAGGCTGCTGGTCAGCTGGTTGCAGCGGCTGGGTTGCGAAGTAGTCGATGCTGGCATCTTGCCGGATGACCTGGCGCGCACTCGCACCTGCCTGTCCGAGCTGGGTGACGTAGACCTGATTCTGTCCACTGGAGGTGTCTCGGTGGGCGAGGCCGACTACCTCGGTGCTGCCCTGCGCGAGGCCGGCGAACTGGCGTTGTGGAAGCTGGCGATCAAACCGGGCAAGCCGCTGACCTTCGGCCACTTCCAGGGCGTGCCGGTGATCGGCTTGCCGGGCAATCCGGCCTCGACCTTGGTCACCTTCGGTCTGCTGACCAGGCCCTACCTGCTGCGTCGTCAGGGTGTAGTTGACGTCACGCCGCTACGTTTCGACGTGCCGGCTGGGTTTGACTGGCCCAAGCCTGGTACGCGCCGCGAATACCTGCGCGCGCGCATCGAGCAGGGTCGGGTGCGCATCTACAAGAACCAGAGCTCGGGTGTGCTGCGTAGCGCAGCCTGGGCCGAGGGGCTGGTGGAAGTGCGTGAAGGCAGCACGCCGAAACAGGGCGACAGCGTGCCATTCATCCCCTTCAGCGAGCTACTTGGCTGAGCGGCCCAGCCAGGCACTGGCCAGCGGCGCGGCTTCGGCCGGTGCCGCCTGGGTCAGGCGTATGTGCACATTCTCCAGTTGTTGGGCGGCCACGCTCCAGTCGTGGCGCTGGCGGGCAAACTGGCGCCCGGCAGCGCTCAATTGGCTCATGCGCCAAGGCTGGTTGAGCAGTTGGGTGATCAGCAGCGCCAGCAGATCACCGTCGTCACTGCCCAAGTAGTGCTCGCCGTTATTCACGCTCAGGCCTGAAACGCCCTTGTCGGTGGTTATCACGGGTAAGCCGGCGGCCATCGCTTCGAGGATTTTCACCTTCGAGCCACCGGCATAGCGCAGGGGGGCGAAGAACAGCGCTGAACATCGTTGCAGTTCACGCAGGTCGGGTCGGTAGCCGAACCATTCGATGCGTGGGTCGTTCCAGTGAAGTTTCCAGTTGGCCGGCATGGCGTGCCCGGCAATAGCCAGACGCACCGCCGGGTTGCTCATCCACACCTTCGGCATGATGTCGTCCAGTGCCCACTCGATGGCCTCCAGATTGGCGCCATATTCGAAATTGCCGACGAACAACAGACGCTGGCTGTGCACCGCAGGTTGCACTTGCTGGTAGTAGTCACAATCCACGCCGTTGACCACCACATTCACCGGACGCCCGCTGATCTGCGCGATCAGCTCGGCATCGTGGGCGCAGACGGCCACCAGTTCGGTGGGTTGGCGCAGCACACGGTGTTCCCAGCGCCGGTAGCGCCAGCGGTCGAAGGCGTTGAGCGGGCGCAGCCACAGCGGCAGGCGGTCGTGGCAGGCACCGCCCATTACCGACTCCAGGTTGTGCTCGCTAAGCATGTAGGGCAGCCCGCGAGCCTGCAGGGCTTTTTCGAACGGCTGGAAGCTGTAACTGTGCTCGATCTGGATCACGTCCCAGGGTTCGTCCAGTAATTGCTCGAACCGGTGCCGCAGGCGAGGCGCCAGGCCATTGATGATTGCCCGCATGGGGTAGTCGATGATGGGTGAAGCGAGCAGGTTGAGTGGACTGTGCAGTGGTCTGCGGGGTAGCACGACAAGGCGTTCGAGGAGTGGCTCCAGGGCCTCACGTGCTGCATCGCTGAGAGGGATTTTCGACTGCACCAGCAGGGTGATCCGGTGGCCGCGCTGCGCCAGTGCGCGCAGCAGATGGTATTGCCGGGTTTTGTGGCCGCTGGTGGTCGGCCAAGGCAGGTAGGGCAGTGTCCAGAGAATGCGCATGACCCGAAGTCCTCGCGAAAGGCTGCAGATAGCAAAACGCGCCCGTTGGCAGCAGTGGGGGAGCCACTGCCGGGCGCGTCCATGGCAATAGGGGTATCTGCTGAGCATAGCCGGGATTGCCACATGTGGAAAAAATGACCGGCAACGCGATCACTCGCAGAAGCGCCGCTTGGCCAATGTTTTTTCCAGGGCATGCAACGAACCGGGCGGGCCAGTGGTCGAGATTTGGGTTGGTCCATTTTACGGAGATGCGCACATGCAAGGGCGCAAGGCAATGCTGGTGCTGCACGGCAAGCAGGCGATGAACGAAGAGGTGCGCAGCGCCGTGCGCGACCTGCGCGAGAGTGGCTGGGTGCTGGATGTACGGGTGACCTGGGAGGCGGGCGATGCCCAACGGCTGGTTGCCGAGGCACTGGCGGCGGGTTACAGCCATATCGTCGCCGGTGGCGGGGACGGCACGTTGCGTGATGTGGCCGAGGCCATGGGATTGGCTGCTACCAAAGCCAGCCTGACCTTGTTGCCATTGGGCACTGCCAACGATTTTGCCAAGGCCGCTGGCATTCCCCTGGAGCCGGCGTCGGCGCTGGCCTTGCTGAATGTCGCGCCACAACCCATAGACCTGGGGCAGGCTGGCGATCAGCTGTTCCTCAACATGGCCACGGGTGGCTTTGGCAGCCAGGTCACTGCCAATACCTCCGAAGACCTCAAGAAAGTGCTGGGCGCTGCCGCTTACCTGTTCACCGGATTGTCCCGCTTCAGTGAGCTTCAGGCGGCTTCGGTGGAGCTACAGGGGCCGGGTTTCCATTGGCAAGGGGATTTGCTGGCGCTGGGTATCGGCAATGGCCGCCAGGCCGGGGGCGGGCAGGTGTTGTGCCCCGAAGCCCTGGTCAACGATGGCTTGCTTGAAGTCGCCATTCTGCCTGCGCCACAGGAGATGGTGGGAGCTCTGCGTGACCTGTTGGGCGGTGACGGCCTGTTCATTCGGGCCAGGCTGCCATGGGTCGAGATCAAGAGTTCGCAAGGGTTGGACATCAACCTCGATGGCGAGCCGTTGCAGGCCGCCAACCTGCGCTTTCAGGCGAGACCGGCGGCGTTGCACCTGCACCTGCCAGCCGGGTCGCCGTTGCTCAGTCATCCAGGCTGATGATTTTTTCGCGTACGGCGAACAGCACCAGGCCGGCCACGTCGTGAATCTGCAGGCGCTTCATGATTTGCGATCGGTGAGTTTCCACGGTTTTGATCGACAGGCCAAGGCCCGCAGCGATTTCCCGAGTGGACTTGCCGCGTACGATCAGGCGCAGGATCTCAAGCTGCCGTGAAGTCAGATTATGCCGTTCGCCAGCGCTTTGCTTGCCCTGCTTGGTGTGCCGCAGCGCCTGGTTGATGACGGTGTGGGCGATGGCCGGGCTGAGGTAGCGCTCACCATGGCGTACTGCACCCAGGGCCTGTTCCAGCTCCGTGGCGCTGGTATCCTTGAGCAGGTAGCCGTGGGCGCCGCTTTCCAGGGCGCGCATGATCAGGTCCGGGTCGGTGTGCATGGACAGGATCAGCACTTTGCAGGTACTGCCGCTGGCCCGCAGTTGGGTGAGGGCGTCCAGGCCGCTGGTCGAACGCATGGAGATGTCCAGCAAGATGATGTCGGGCGTCAGTGTGCGTACCTGGTCGAGTAGCTGGTTGCCGTCGTCGGCTTCGCCGATCACGTCATAGCCGGGGATATCGCAGACCAGTGCGCGCACTCCGGCGCGGATCAGCGAGTGGTCATCTACCAGCAGTAGTCTACAGGTCATGGTTAGTAATACTCCTGGCGCGTTCCTGGGTGCGCGGGGACCACGGGAACATCGCTTCGATCTGCGTGCCTCGGCCAGGCTGACTGGTGATGTCGAGGCTGCCCTGCAGCGCGATTACCCGCTCCTGCATGCCGGCCAGGCCGCGCTGACCGGCCTCGGCCGGGTGCCGGGCAGGGGCGAAACCACGACCATCGTCGTGGATCGACAGCGCCAGCCCCTCAGGGGTGCGTTGCAGGCGGATGACCAGGTTGTGTGCCTGGGCGTGGCGCAACATGTTGGTCACCGCCTCCTGGGTAATACGGAACACTGCCATGGCCACGGCTTCGTCGATGCCGCCCAGGCGCTGGTTGCACGCCAGGCTCCAGTGCACGCCGCTGCTGGCCAGGGTGCGTACCAGGTGCGCGCGCAGGCTGGCTTCCAGACCAAGGCTGGCCAACTGTCGGGGGTTGAGCAGCGCGGAAACATCGCGCACATTACCAAGGGTGTCATCCAGTGTGCTGCGCAGGGCGTCGCAGTGCCCCTGCAACTCGTCGGGCATTCGCCGCTGCAGCCACTGCAGTTGCAGCTTGGCAGCGGTGAGCAGTTGACCGATGTCGTCGTGCAGTTCCCGGCCCAGATGCTGACGCTCGTCTTCTTGCACCTTGAGCATGCGCTCGGCCAGCTCAGCCGGGCGCAGGTGGATCGACCTGGCGCCCAGGCCCAGTTGCACAGCAGCGCCCAGCGTGGCGACCAACTGAAGCACCATCAGGCTGGCCGGGATTGTCTGATTGGCCAGGTACAGCGCCATGTTGGCAACCAGTGAGGCCACGCACAGCCCGACCGTTGCCCAGCGCAGCACGGCGGCGCGGGAGCAGCAATGCAAAGAAGTCTTCAAGCGTGGAAACATAGGTAGGGAGGCCACTGAAGTATTGCTGATGGAGGCCTTGCACAATGCTGCTCAGAGGCTTTGGCGCAGTACTTTCGTTGTTTTTTTGAACACGTATTCTTGCCACCTTTGTTCCGGTCGCAAGCGTTTGTGGGGGCGCATATTACCACTTTGCATTGCATCGGTCGCGGCCGGGTAACGCGTTGAAACGCCTACTGGTCGGGCGCTTTCGGGTAGCAAAGTGCCACCCTTTAATCGCGCTGTACCCACTTGTGCTGTAACTAGTGCGGCAATGATTCAACGGCATGCACCGAAAGCCTGGTGAACTTTCCAAGTTCGACCATGGTCGGGTTTCAATAATGTTGCTTAGTTGCACTTTGCGTCAGGTTAATGCGTGCGGTTAGAGGGGTTAGAGCGGGTGCCGGTTGCCGCGTCACTGTGCGGGTGAATGCAGGTGCTGCCTTCTTCATCGCAGGACGCACAGGCTGGCGCAAAGGGGGGTTGTACGACCTTGGCCAATTCACCCAGCAGCACCAGTTGCTCGCCGATGTCCAGGTTCAGCCGCCCTGTACGGCTATCGACCAGCTCCAACTGCCAGGCCAGCAAGGTCAGGCACGCCCCTATCGCGGGCAGGGCTTCACGCTGCAGGCAACCACCGTGACAGGCCGGGGCGAGCAACTGTTGCAGGGCGGTGGTGTAGTGGGCAACTTCACGCAGGCCCAGGCGCGTAGCTTGACGGGCGATAGTGTCGAGGGCGCTGCTCAGGCAACTGCAGGCATCCGGATCATTGTCTATCAGCTCCAGATGCTGCAGGCATTCCTGGGCCTGGGTCAGCAGTACCTGGGCATCCAGCAGGAAGCCCTGCAGGGCGTCATCGAACGATAAGGCAGTGTCCATCATCAAGTCCCCGCGCGTGGGGTAGGCGCAGGGGGCGGGCACGCCGAAACGATAGCTAGCAAAAGCCTGACTCCATTCATGCAATGAGAATGGCGTCACATTAATGGCTAAAGGATATCGCGAACATCAGGTTGCACCCGATTGCCGCTAAGGGTTTCCCTGATCAAGGGCTAGGGTAGGGAACTTTTGCCGTGCCCCTGATTTGCCCCGATGTGTCGGCAGTAAAGCATGATGTTAAAGTGATATCAATTATCCGCGCGGCATTTTCCCGCAAGGGTCAAGGTGTGCGTGAAGCCGCCGATACAGGGTAAATGATTTCACCTTTTTCGACTCAAGCCTGGGGGCTTTCCAATGGCTGGCATTCTCGACACGGTAGACCAACGCACGCAACTGGTGGGTGAGAACCGCCTGGAAATTCTGATGTTTCGCCTGGCCGGTCGCCAGCTGTTCGCGATCAACGTGTTCAAGGTGCAGGAAGTACTGCAACTGCCCAAGCTGACCCTGATGCCCCAGCGGCACGCCTATGTCTGCGGTGTGGTCAACCTGCGCGGGCAGACCCTGCCGGTGATCGACCTGTCCCAGGCGATCGGTATGCGCCCGCTACAGCCGGGGCCGGACAGCACCATCATCGTCACCGAATACAACCGCTCGGTGCAGGCCTTCCTGGTGGGCGGTGTCGACCGCATCGTCAACATGAACTGGGAGTCGATCATGCCGCCGCCTTCCAGTGCCGGTCGCCAGCACTACCTGACTGCCATCACCAAGGTCGATGAGAAGCTGGTGGAAGTGATCGACGTGGAAAAGGTGCTGGCCGAAATCGTGCCCTACAACGCCCGGGTCTCTGGCGACAAGCTCGCCGACCCAGTGCTGGCCCGGGCCCGCGGCCGCGAGGTGCTGCTGGTGGACGACTCCAGTGTGGCCCTGGCGCAATTGCGCGACACCCTGTCCCAACTGGGCATGAAGCTGCATGTGGCCAGTGATGGCCTGAAAGCGCTGCGCATGCTCAAGGGCTGGGCCGATGCCGGCGAGGACGTGTGCGAGAAGCTGCTGATGGTGTTTACCGATGCAGAAATGCCGGAAATGGACGGCTATCGGCTGACCACCGAGATCCGCAGCGATGCCCGCCTGCGCCAGCTCTATGTGGTACTGCACACGTCGCTGTCAGGCAGTTTCAACGAATCCATGGTGAAGAAGGTGGGTTGTGACAACTTCCTTTCCAAGTTCCAGCCTGATCGCCTTGTCGATGTGGTCAAGCAGCGCCTGTTGCTGGATACCACCGCTGCGTGAACGTTGTGCCTGCCAGGTATAAGCTTGGCTTTTGGCATGACGCGAGGCAGCAGGGATGTTTCTCAGTGAGTTGTATCGATACCCGGTGAAGTCGGGGCAGGCGCAAAGCCTGAAGGCATCACCGGTGGGGTTGCTGGGGTTGCAAGGCGACCGGCGCTGGATGGTGGTCGAGGAAGAAAACGGACGCTTTCTGACCCAGCGTGCCTGGCCACAACTTGGCCAGATCGACGCGAGCGATGACGACAGCGGCCAGTTGCTGCTGCAAGCCCCTGGACAGGCGCCGTTGCGGGTGTCTGTACCGCCAGCCGATGACGCCCTGCGCGGCGTGACGATCTGGCGCGATACCCTGCGTGTGCCAGACGCTGGCGATGCGGCGGCGGCCTGGTTGAGCGAGTTGCTGGGCAAGGCCGTACGCCTGGTGCATTGCCCGGAGCAGCGTGCGCGTTACCTGCCCAATGGTTACGGATTCAACAGTGACCGTGCGGCGTTTCCAGATGGCTTCCCCTTGCTGCTGATTGGGCAGGGCTCGCTGGATGAGCTTAATCGGCGTATTGGCCGGCCCATGTCGATGCTGCGCTTTCGGCCCAACCTGGTGGTGCACGGCGCGGAGCCGTTTGCCGAGGATGGCTGGAAGCGGATTCGCATCGGCAGCTTGGTGTTCCGCGTGCTAAAGCCCAGCGTGCGGTGCATCTTCACGACCATCGATCCAGCCACTGGGGAGCGCAGCGCTGACCGTGAGCCGATGGCTACGCTGAAGACTTTCCGCGAAAAAGAAGGCGACGTGCTGTTCGGCCAGAACCTGGCGGTGGATGGCAGTGGGTGGCTGGAGGTGGGGATGGAAGTAGAAATCCTGGAATAGGTGTGTTGCC
>NZ_JBICII010000093.1:0-54745 GCF_043101865.1 Pseudomonas sp. zjy_15 | reverse complement strand
TTACCCGCGAATACGGTCGCGGCAGCAACGGTGAACGGCGGGTGGAGATTGGCCAGCAGGCCTGGCCCATTCGCGGGTAAACCCGCGCCTACAGCGGCCTGTGCTTGTCCACTCAGGCCGTAGCGCTGACCATGCCACCCGCACTGCTGCCGCCCTCTTGCTGCAACAGCTCCAGTAACTGCGCCGTGGCTGCCATGATCTGCCCGTTGATGGTGGCAATGCTTGCCTGCTTGGCACCTATCGCTGCCGCCTTGGCAGCCTCGTCCAACTTGCTGTTCTGCAATGCAGCCAACTGTTTCTGCTCTTCTGCCAGTTGCTTCTGCAGGTCCTTGATCAGTTGACGCAGCTCGCTCACAGCCCCCGACTCGCTACTCTCTTCAGTGTCGGTGGATTGCGCCTGGCTACCCGCCGACACCTTCATGCTGTCACTGCTGATGCTCAACGGCCCCACCGCCTCACCGGCCTGTTTCGCCTGTTCGCGTTCGGTTGCTGCATTCGCGCTCAGCGTCTGCGCTGAAACGCCATTGATCATCAGGTTGCTTGCCGTGATGCCGCTCATGTCGATTCCTTGCCTGAAAGTTTGGTCCTTGCCGTAACCACCACATCGGCCGCCTCGCGCTGTTCTTTAGCCCGCTTAAATTCCTCCCCGGTTGGCTCGTTCCAACTCATGTACTTGCGCAGGAGCCGGAGCCCCGGCGGGCGTCCATATTCGACCATTCAGGAAATCGCAGCCATGAGCCAGTCCTCACAGCAGGAAACCATCAAAGACATGATCGGCGTGGGCTTCGGTCCTTCCAACCTGGCCTTGGCCATCGCCCTGGAAGAACTCGCCGAATCCCGGGGTCATGCGCTCGACGCACTGTTCATCGACAAGCAGAAAGACTACCACTGGCACGGCGAGACATTGGCTACCCAGAGCGAATTGCAGATCTCGTTCCTCAAGGACCTGGTGTCGCTGCGCACCCCGACCAGCCCGTACAGCTTCGTCAACTACCTGCACCAGAAGCAGCGCCTGGCCGACTTCATCAACCTCGGCACCTTCTATCCCTGCCGCCTGGAGTACAACGACTACCTGCGCTGGGCCGCCGAGCATTTCGCCTCCCAGGCGGTGTATGGGCAGGAGGTGTTGCGCATCGAACCGCACGTGCATGCAGGCCGGGTCGAACACCTGCGCGTGGTCACGCGTGACACGCAGGGCCGCGAATACAGCCGCCGCACCCGCTCGGTGGTGGTGGGCAGCGGTGGCACGCCGAAAATCCCGGAAAACTTCGGTGCCTTCAAGGACGACCCGCGGGTCTTCCACCACTCGCAGTACCTGAGCAGCCTGACCAAACTGCCGTGCACGGCTGGCAAACCGATGCGCATTGCCGTGATCGGCTCAGGCCAGAGCGCCGCCGAGGCGTTCATCGACCTCAACGACAGTTACCCGTCAGTCAAGGTCGACATGATTCTGCGCGGCTCGGCCCTCAAACCTGCCGACGACAGCCCTTTCGTCAACGAGATCTTCTCGCCCGACTACACCGACCTGGTCTACAACGAACCGGCCGACCAGCGCAGCAAACTGCTGGGCGAATACCACAACACCAACTATTCGGTGGTCGACCTCAACCTGATCGAGCGCATCTACGGCATCCTCTACCGGCAGAAGGTTGCCCATCAGCCCCGCCACAACGTGCTGTGCCGGCGCCAGGTGGAAGCAGTGGTGGCTACCCGCGAAGGCCTGGAACTGACCCTGCGCGACCTCGCCACCGCCCAGCAGCAAACCCACCGCTACGATGCCGTTATCCTCGCCACCGGTTACGAGCGCCGCTCACACCGTGAATTGTTGGCGCCGCTGGCCGATTACCTGGAGGACTTCAGCGTCGACCGCAACTACCGCGTACTGGCCAGCCCGGACCTGCAAGCCTCGGTGTACCTGCAGGGCTTCTGCGAAAACAGCCACGGTCTGAGTGACACCCTGCTTTCGGTCCTGCCGGCCCGCGCTGCGGAAATTGGCCGGGCGCTGTACCAGGACCTGGAGCAGTTGCACGAAAAGCCCCAAGCAGCCGCGGCACTGACCCGCGCCTGACTCCTCTGCAACAAGCCATCAAGGCCGGACTGATGCCTGTGCGCAGTCCGGCTTTTGCGCTTTGAAACATTTGCTTTCATTTAAACCTGCAGGTTTTCAATTCTCATTCGTCCTTATCAGTACAGCCCTCTTTGGTTGGCACACGCTCGACCACCAATAACAGAAGACCGTCTGATGGCCAAATCACCGAAAAAATCCAAATCCAGGCTGTGGTTCCTGGTCCACAGCTGGCTCGCCCTGCCGATCTGGTTCTTCGTCCTGATCGTCTGCTTCACCGGCATGCTCGCCGTGGTCAGTCAGGAAATCGTCTGGCTCGCGGACCCGGCCGTGCGCGCCAACAAGCCAGACGCGGACACCGAGCGCATGAGCTTTCAGCAGGTACTGGAGGCCTTGAACAAGGCCGAGCCGGACATGGTGGTGGAGCGCCTGAGCCAGCCGGATGGTTCGCACTTCGCGGTGAAGGCCAATGTCACCCTGCCTGACGGCACCAGCCCGACGCTGTATGTAAACCCTTACACCGGGGCCATCCAGGGCAAGACCCCAGACTTCAACTTCGAAGCCTTCACCCGCGCCCTGCACGGCTGGTGGCTGGTGCCGTTCACCAATGGTTTCAGCTGGGGCTGGTACCTGGTATCGCTGCTCGGCCTGCCGATGCTGGCCTCGCTGGTCACCGGCCTGGTGGTTTACAAGAAGTTCTGGAAAGGCTTTTTCAAACCCGTGCGCACCGGCCATGGTTCGCGAATTTTCTGGGGTGACCTGCACCGTCTGTCCGGGGTGTGGTCAATCTGGTTCATTGCGGTCATTTCCATCACCGGCACCTGGTTCCTGATCCAGGCGATCCTGTCTGACAACCACATCACCCTTTCCAGCCGATCCATCGTGCCGGTGATCGCCCGTGAGGAGGTGCCGCAAACGCCAGATGGCAGCCCCGCCTCGCGCATCGACCTGGATGAAGCGGCGCGCCTTGCCGGCCTGGCGATCCCGGGGCTGGAAGTGACCTCCATCTCGCTCCCCGCCACTGCCTACAGCCACGTCACGCTGTCTGGCCCGGGCTGGTACCCGTTGATGTTCCAGAGTGCTTCGGTGAATCCGTACACACGCAATGTCGACAGCCAGTTCCTGATCAGCGACCGTTCGGCCCTGGAGTTCGTCACCGAGTCCATGCGCCCGCTGCACACTGGCGACTTCGGCGGTTTGCCGATCAAGCTGGTGTGGTTCTTCTTCGGCCTGATCCTCACCCTGATGGTGCTCAGCGGCCTGCTGATCTGGACCAAACGCACCGCCCAGGCCACCGCCGCAGCCCTCAAGCGTAGCGAGCGCGCACCGCGTGCGGCACGCAGTGAAACCACCGTGGAGGTCCACTCATGAGCCAGGCCCAGGCCCTGCCCGCCAGCCCGCTGAAGCAGCTTTGGCTGAAGTGGCGTTTTCACCTGAACATCCTGCTGATCCTGATCCCGCTGGGCTTCATGCCCAAGTACTTCGCCGACGCCAGGCTGTTCCGCGGCGACGCCGGCCTTGGCGCCAACGTGATCAGTGACATCCAGGTCGGCCCCTACAGCCTCGACCTTGCCGAACTGCGTGACGAGGCGCCACGCGCCGACGGCCCGGCCGGCTACTTCAAATCGTTCAATGCATCGTTGTGCAAGGCCTGCATAAAGGACGTCAAGGCAGCCTACCTGCGCATCGGCAAGCCGCGCAGCCTGCGCGCCGCCGGCACCATTTTCTTCGGTGCACCGTACAACATGGGCACCTCGTTGCCGATCCCGCCGCGCACCAAGCCCGACGCGCAGATCTGGATCACCCTGGAAGGCTGGGACGGCAGCATGCACCAGGCGTCGATTCCCCTGGCCAAGGCATCGCCAGCCACCGTGGCATGGCTCAAGAAACAAGGAGACAACAAATGAAACACCTGATGCGCACCCTGGCCTTGCCCGTCCTGGTACTGGCCGCCGGCCCTGCGCTGGCGCACAACCCGATGTGCGAATGCGAAGAACTGGCCAACGGCCAGGTCAAGTGTACCGGCGGTTTCTCGGACGGCAGCGGTGCCCCCGGGGTGACCCTCGATGTGATCGGTTATGACGAAGAGGTGCTGGTCGGCGGCAAGCTTGGCGACGACTCGACGCTGACCTTCAAGCGCCCGGACGGCGAATTCTACGTGCTGTTCGATGCCGGCCCCGGGCACGTGGTGGAAGTGGACTACGCCGATATCGCCCAGCCATGAGCCGCGCCCAAGTCATTCGCCCGGCCGGTGCCGGGCACGAAACCCTGTATGTGCTGCTGGCAAGCCTGCTTATCGTGGTGCTCGCCGCCAGCGTGGTGCTGCTGCGCGGTGAGCGCGAGGACGAACAGGCCATCGCCCGCCACCAGATCGACGCTCGCCGCGACCTCACCGCCGCCGAGCAAGGCCTCTACACCGACCTGTGGGTGGCCTTCGACGAGATCCAGTTACTGCGCGAAGAAAACGGCGTTGCCCCCGGCGTGCAGGCCCTGGCCGAAGAAGGCCTGCCGCCGTTCATGGTCGACGCTGGCAGCCAGAGCCGTGGCGGCCACCAATGGTCATGGCTGGAGCCCGGCGCCTACCTGGGCCGCAGCCAGGCCCCTGACGTTGCCGGCAGCCTGCTGCTGATCCTGCCACCCGACAGCTCAGGCCAAGCCGATGTCTGGCTGCGCCGCGACAGCGCCGCCGTGATTCCGGACGACCTCGGCCAGGCCGCCCTGATCGCCGCTGGCTGGCAACAAGTGGTCAGCCACTACGACGCCGGGGTCACCCGCGAACACCGTCACTGAACCCAAGGACTCGCCCATGTTTCGCTCCGCCTTCGCCCTGCTCCTGGCCTTTGCCTTGCCGGCACTGGCCCTGGCCGATAACAGCAAGCCGCTGCGTATCGGCATCACCCTGCACCCCTACTACAGCTACGTAAGCAATATTGTCGGCGACAAGGCCGAGGTAGTTCCCCTGATTCCGGCTGGCTTCAACCCGCACGCCTACGAGCCGCGGGCCGAGGACATCAAGCGCATCGGCACACTGGACGTGGTGGTGCTCAACGGCGTTGGCCATGACGACTTCGCAGACCGCATGATCGCCACCAGCGAAAAACCCGACATTGCCACTATCGAAGCCAATCAGAATGTACCGCTACTGGCGGCCACCGGCATAGCCGCCCGCGGTGCCGGCAAGGTGGTCAACCCGCACACCTTTCTGTCGATCAGCACCACCATCGCCCAGGTGAACAACATCGCCCGCGAACTGGGCAAGCTCGACCCTGACAACGCCAGGTTGTACACGCAAAACGCCCGTGCCTACGCCAAGCGCCTGCGCGCCATGCGTGCCGAGGCCCTGGCCAAGGTCACCGAAGCCCCTGGCGCAACGTTCCGAGTCGCTACCATCCATGCTGCCTATGACTACCTGGTGCGTGACTTCGGTCTGGAGGTGACGGCCGTCGTCGAGCCTGCCCATGGCATCGAGCCCAGCCCGGCACAGCTGAAAAAGACCATCGACCAGCTCAAGGCACTGGACGTGCGGGTGATCTTCTCGGAAATGGACTTCCCGTCAGCCTATGTCGAAACCATTCAACGCGAGTCCGGCGTGCGCCTGTATCCGTTGACGCATATCTCCTACGGCGATTACACCAAGGATAAGTACGAGGTGGAAATGAAGCGCAACCTCGACACGGTGGTCCGCGCCATTCAGGAGAACCGCGCATGACCGCTGCCGCCAAGCTGGTGACAGCCTGCGGGCCGCGCATCGAATTCGCCGGCATCGACCTGACCCTGGGCCGCACACGTATCCTCGAACAGGTCAGTTTCAGCGTGGCGGCAGGCAGCGTGCACGCCATCGTCGGCCCCAACGGCGGCGGCAAGAGCTCGCTGATCAAGACCCTGCTCGGGCAGATGCCGCACGAGGGCCAGCTGACCCTGCATTGGCCTGGTGAGCGCGAAGTGATCGGCTACGTGCCGCAGGCACTGGAATTCGACCGTGGCCTGCCAATGACCGTGGACGACTTCATGGCCGCCATGTGCCAGCGCCGCCCGGCCTTCCTCGGCCTGTCGCGGCGTGTAAAGCCGGCCATTGATGCAGCCCTGGTGCAGGTTGGCATGCTCGACAAGCGCACGCGGCGCATGGGTGCACTTTCCGGTGGCGAGCGTCAGCGCGTGCTGCTGGCCCAGGGCCTGATCCCAGAGCCGCAATTGCTGGTGCTGGACGAACCGATGTCGGCCCTCGATGAAGCCGGCATACAGGTGTTCGAACAGTTATTGCAGGGCTGGCGCCAGGCCGGCACTACCGTTCTGTGGATCGAGCATGACCTGGAAGCCGTGTTGCGCCTGGCTGACCGGGTAACGGGCCTGAGCCGCCAGGTGTTGTTCGACGCCCCGCCTGCCCAGGCCCTGACTCCAGAGCGCCTGCTTGGCCTGTTCTCCGTTCACCCGCGCAGCGAGAGCCTTGCCCGATGAGTTTTGAAATCTTTCGCCAAACGGTCCAGGACTGGGCCACTGCCGGCTATCTGCCCGAGGCGCTGGCCTACGGTTTCGTGGTCAACGCCCTGCTGGCCGGCTTGATGATCGGTCCGGTGCTGGGCGGCCTGGGCACCTTGGTGGTGGTCAAGCGGTTTGCCTTCTTCTCCGAAGCGGTCGGCCATGCGGCACTGACCGGCGTGGCCATCGGTATCCTGCTGGGTGAGCCCTATACCGGCCCTTACGGCAGTCTGTTCGGCTATTGCCTGCTGTTCGGCATCCTGCTCAACTTCCTGCGCAACCGCACCGGGTTGTCGCCGGACACGCTGATTGGCGTGTTCCTGTCGGTGTCCCTGGCGCTGGGCGCCAGCCTGCTGTTGATGCTGGCGGGCAAAATCAACGTGCACATCCTCGAAAACGTGCTGTTCGGCTCGGTGCTGACCGTTAGCGCTCAGGACTTGGTCGTGCTGGGCATCGTCGCGCTACTGGTGCTGGCCTTGGCGCTGCCGCTCTACAACCGCATCATGCTGGCCAGTTTCAATCCGCAGCTGGCGGCTGTGCGCGGGGTGGCGGTGAAGACCCTGGACTATCTGTTCGTGGTGCTGGTGACGTTGGTGACCGTGGCTGCGGTGAAGGTGATCGGGGCCATCCTGGTCGGCGCGCTGCTGGTCATCCCGGCCGCCGCCGCTCGCCTGGTCAGCCAGTCACTCAAGGGCTTTTTCTTCCTGTCGGTACTGATTGCCACCATCAGCACCCTGTTCGGCATCCTGTTGCCGATCGTTATCGATCTGCCAGTGCCGTCAGGGGCCGCGATCATCCTGGTCGCCGGCATCTGCTTTGCCCTGGCCGCCCTGGCCCGCGCCCTCGTTCCCCGCCTGCAAGGAAACCCGGCATGAACTTCAAACACCTGACCCTGGCGCTGGCACTGGCCGGGCTGCCGTCACTGTCTTTCGCCACGCAAGTGCTGACGACCCTGCCCGTCACCCACAGCCTGGCCAGCGCCCTGCTCGACGGTACTGCGGTGCAGCTCCAGCGGGCAGCACCGGCCAACCTGCCAGCCAGCCGTCAACCGTCATATTTCAGCGGGCGTGGTGGCGCTGGCCTGCACAAGGCCGCCCAGCAGGCAGATGCGGTGGTCGGCGTGCGATCGATCTGGCGTGACGACCCGCTGTACCCGATGGCACGGCGCAGCAATATCCGCATTGTCGAGATCGATGCCGCGCGACCGGTGGATGGCGCACTGCCGGGCATTGCGGTGAGCGGTGACGATGCCTATGGCGCTTACCCCTGG
The DNA here is from genome assembly GCF_043101865.1 of Pseudomonas sp. zjy_15. NCBI lineage: Bacteria > Pseudomonadati > Pseudomonadota > Gammaproteobacteria > Pseudomonadales > Pseudomonadaceae > Pseudomonas > Pseudomonas sp. zjy_15. The sequence goes on along the minus strand of NZ_JBICII010000093.1, from coordinate 46,934 downwards.
CTCAACCCGACCAACCTCGGGCGCATGGCCGACGTGGTAGCCAATGACCTGGAGCGCCTGGCGCCGGACGACAAGGCGAAGATCCAGGGCAACCTGGCAGGGCTCAAGCGCCAATTGCTGGAGCTTTCGGCCAGCAGCCAGACGCGGCTGGCCAAAGTCGACAACCTGACGGTGGTGAGCCTGTCGGAGCGACTGGGGTATCTGGTCAACGGGTTGAACCTGGATGCGGTCGAGCAGCCGCTGCCGGCCGATTGGGATGCGGCCGCACTCAAGGCGCTGGGGGAGAACCTGAAGGCGCAGGACGTCGCGCTGGTGCTGGACCATCGTCAGCCGAGTGCGGCGGTGGCCGAGGTGATCAAGGCAGCCGGGGCCAGGCTGGTGGTGGTGGAGAGTGACCCTGAGGATGCGATTGCGGGGCTCAAGGCCAGTGTCGACCAGGTCGTCGGGGCATTGGGCGAGCGCTGATCGCACAGGGTCGCGCGGCTGCAGTGGACACGCATTGGTAGTCCGTAGGAGCGGGTTCACCCGCGAAAGGGCCGGGCCTGCTGGCCAATTTACACCCGCCGTTCACTGTTGCAGTCGCCACCGTATTCGCGGGTAAACCCGCTCCTACGCATGCACAGGCCGTCGTAGGAGCGGGTTCACCCGCGAAAGGGCCGGCCCTGCTGGCCAATTTACACCCGCCGTTTACTGTTGCAGCCGCCACCGTATTCGCGGGTAACCCGCTCAAGGATCGCGGTAACTGCCGGGCTAACGCTTCATGCACCGCTGATAGCGCACATCCACCCGCCCGGCAAACCAGGCCGTGGTCAGCTTGCGGGTAATCTTCGGGCTTTTCAGCTCGATGCCCGGTAGCACCGCGCGGGGCAACGGTTTGCCGGCTTTGGCATCTGCCAGGGCGAACACCCCGCTGTACAACTTGCTGTCTTCGAACGCCAGGCTGTCACCCTCCTCCAGCTGGCTTCGGATCTGCGGGTTACGCAGCCCCAGCTTTACCCCTAGCTTGCGCGCAGCCAGTTCGGTGCTCCCCGGCATGATCGCCCCCGGCGCCACCAGGTCGCCGTCCAGTGCCAACTTCACCCCCGTGACCTTGCTCAACGCCGCCTGGAATGCCGCATTGCGGCTGGCGTACCAGCCCGCGTTGAAATCGGCAAACCGGTAAAGCTGGCGCTCGTAGTTGGCCGGGTAGCCCAAGAGGTGGGCAATACCGAAATACATGCCGCCGCGCCGGCTGAACACTTCCTGGCGGATCGTGCCTTCATGGCTGTAGGGGTAATCCCTTGCATGCTTTTCGGCGAAGTCGATGCTGACCTGCATCGGCCCGCCGGTGTGCACCGGATTCAGCCCACCCAGCAAGGTCTTGCCCAGCGGCACGCGAGCCACGACTTCGTCGTACAGTTCGCTCAACTGCTTTTCGCTGCGCACCGCCCGCAAACGCTGCTGGTAGCTCTGGCCGTTGCCCGACGGCGTCTTCAGCGCACCGTCGACCAGCAGCTTGGGAATATGCAGGCGCGCGGCGCGGCGGTCGATCTCCTGGCGGGCGATACGCCCAAGGTTGGGCACCTGCGGGTCCGCAGTGAAGGTCGACTCCTGTTCGGTCACCGCAAGCACGGCGCACAGGTTGCTTTTACTAGGCGCTATGCGCTGGGCTTCGAAGGCTGTCTGGATATCTTTGGCCCAACCCTCGCGGTCCTTGACCTGGGCGGGCAACAGCCGCAGCAGTTGCGCGCGGATTTTGGCCGGGTCCGCTTCGGGCGCGTCTTCGCGGCGCCCGGCACAGCCTTGCAACAGCGCCACGGCCGTCACCGCAATAGCGAGTAACCGGCCGTTCAGGGCTGTTCACCGATCAGGTAGGTTTTGCTGATGTGGCGGAACTGCGGGTGCCCGGCACTGCCCATCAATTCGAACAGCACCATCTCGCGGGTCACCACCTGCGCGCCGGCGGCACGCATGCGCGCCAGACCTGCGGCCTTGCTGGCCGGGGTGCGGCTGTCGCAGGCATCCTCGACCACGAACACTTGCTTGCCCAGCGCCAGCAGGCCGAGCACGGTCTGCAGCACGCAAACATGGGTTTCCATGCCACAGACGATCACCTGCTCGCGCGCCATCAAGCTGGCTGGCAGGCACTCGGCGGCCACGCAGGAAAAGTGACTTTTCTCCACCACGTCGGCTGTCGGGGCTGCGACCAGCAGTTCGGCCAGGGTATGACCCAGGCCTTTGGGGTACTGCTCGGAAATCACCGTCGGCAGCGCCAGCTCGGCAGTCGCCGCCAGCAACCAGCGGGCCCGTGCCCGAGTGCCTTCGGGGTCGCTCATGGCACCGATGAGTTTTTCCTGGATGTCGACGACCAGCAGCGTGGCCTTGAGTGGATCGATCAGCATTACCTGCCTCTTGCCTGGGAAAAACCCTAGCCTCCCCCAGGCAAGCGGTGACGTCAATCAGGCGGACAGCCGAAGCGGTTGCAGCGACGCGGTCAGCGCAGCGAGCACACGGTCTTCCTGCTCATGGATGAAGAAATGGCCACCCGGGAACATCTGCAGCGAGAACGCGCCGTGGGTTTCATTGCGCCATGCCTGCAGTTGCTCATCGCTGGCCCGGTCATCCACACCACCCAGCACATGCAGGGGGCACTGCAACGCCGCTCGCTGGCGGTATGTGTAAGTGCCGCACAACAGAAAATCGGCGCGCAAGGTCGGCAAGGTCAGGCTCATCAGCTCTGCGTTGGCCAGCACTTCCTCAGGCGTGCCCTGCAGCTCACGCAACTCGCTGATCAGCTCGGCGTCGCTCTTGGGCTCGCGCCAGTTGTTGCCATCGTAGTCCTCACGCCGGGTAGGTGCCGCGGTGCCGCAGGCGAACAAGGCCAGCGGCGCCGGGCAGCCCAATGCCTGCAGCTCATGGGCCAGCTCAAAGGCCAGCAGAGCGCCCAGGCTGTGGCCGAGCAGCGCATAAGGAGCGCTTGCCGTCAGGCGCTGCTCGCTGGCCAGTTGCCGAGCCAGACCTTGCATGTCGGTGTGCAGCGACTCGCCCATGCGCGCACCCCGCCCGGGCAACTCTACCGGGCGCACCTGCAACCAGGCTGGCAGCTTGCGCCGCCAGCGGCTGTAGACCATGGCGCTGGCCCCGGAGTACGGCAGGCACAGCAGGTTCAGCACGGTCACTGGGCGGCAGCTTCGGCCATTTTCTGGCGCAGGCTCAGCGGGCGCATGTCGGTCCAGACTTCATCGATGTAGGCCAGGCAGTCCTTCTTCAGGCCGCTTTTGCCCACGGCACGCCAGCCGTTGGGGATAGCTTTGTAGTCGGGCCAGATCGAGTATTGCTCTTCGTGGTTGACCACTACCTGGAACTGGATATCGTCGCGGTCGAAAACGGAAGTCATTGCCTGTCTCCTTAAGTGATGATGCCGCTGCGCGCCTGGCGCAGGGTGGCTTTCAAGTAGACGTAGCAAGCGGTGTAAAAATTAACGGAATTGACGCTCAGGTATCGCGCAACAGGTCGTGCGTATCGAGCAACCGGAACGCAACCTGCGGATTACGCTCCAGCCCGCGCCGGATCGCCGCAGGGATAGACTGCCGGGTCTTGCGGCACAACCCGGGCTGGTCGTCCAGTTCGATGACGATGCCGCGCATGGTCCGTACCTCGTTGTAACCGGGGGCGATGTGCACGCGGATGCCGAGGTTTTCGTACAGCCGCTGCTGCAGACGTTGAAGGTCTTCCAGGTCCTTCAGGTTTTCCAGGCGTTCGAGCAGGCGTTTTTCTTCCTGCCGAGTCAGCAGGAGAATGCGCTGGGCGGCCTGCGGATGGTCGGCCAGCTGTTCGCGGCCGCAGTCACAGGCACCAGGAGGGCAAGGTTGGCGTATAGGAACAGGTGTACTCATAGGGCAAGCATAGCCTGTATGCGACGGTCAGAGCTGCGCCAACCGCGCGCGCAGGAAGCTGACAAAACCCTGCACCGGCCGCGCCACCTGCCGGTGCTGCGGATACACCGCCGACAGCTGCAGCGCGGGCGGGCGCCACTCATCCAGAACCGCCACCAGTTGCCCCTCCGCCAACGCCTGCCCAACGATAAAGGTCGGCAGGTAAGTGACCCCCATCCCGGCAATCGCAGCGCCCCGCAGCAACTCACCATTGTTCGCCCGCATGCGCCCGGTCACCTGAATTGCCTGGGCTTTGCCACCTTTGTGGAACTGCCACTGCACCTGGCGCGAATGCCCATAGGGCAGGCAATCATGCGCGGCGAGCTCATCCGGTTTTCCCGGCACTCCCCGTGCTTGCAAATACGCCGGGCTCGCACAGTAGACCCGCTCGACACTGGCGATACGCCGGGCGATCAGGCTGGAGTCCTCCAGTGCACCAATCCGCAGCGCCAGGTCATAGCCTTCACCAATCAGGTCCACGGCGCGGTCGCTCAGGTCTACCTCCACATCGACCTGGGGATGCAACTGCAGAAACTCGGTCAGCAGGCAGCCCAGGTGCGCCATGGCAAACGACAGCGGTGCGCTGAGGCGCAAGGTGCCGCGCAGGACCTGGGCCTGGCCGCTGATGTCGTGCTCGACCTGCTGCACTTCACCCAGCAGGCGCAGGGCAGACTGGTAGTAGTGCTGCCCCAGTGGCGTGGCATCGAGGCGCCGGGTGGAGCGGTTGAGCAGGCGCACGCCCAGGCGCTCTTCAAGCTGCATCAGGCGCCGGCTGACCGATTGCTTGGACATGCCCAGACGGTCGGCGGCAGCGGTGAAACTGCCGGCCTCCATCACTTGGGCAAAGATCCGCATGTCTTCGTAAGGGTTCATTGTCTCGCTCTTGGTGACAGTCAAACACTTTATAGCGGCTTTTTCCCACAAGCGCATCTGCCTAATCTACGCACAAGTCGCAGCGATGGCCCCACAGGCCAGGCAAGACGCCCACTTCCAACACTTGCACAGAAAAGGATTCGCTCATGAACATTGTCCACAAAGTCCTCACCACCTCCCTTCTGGCCCTGTCCGTTTCCAGTGCCTTCGCCGCCGGCAGCCCAGGTGTGGAACAACACACCCAGGCCTTCCTCGAAGCCCTGGAGAAAGGGGGTGGCAAACCGCTGGAACAGCTCACCCCGAACGATGCCCGCGCGGTACTGACCGGCGCCCAGGCCTCGGTCAAGGTCGACCTCTTGGGGATCGAAGTGAAGGAACGCACCATTCAGGCCAATGGCCATTCGATCAAGCTGCAAGTGGTACGCCCGACCAATGTGAAAGGTGATCTGCCGGTGTTCATGTTCTTCCACGGCGGCGGCTGGGTGCTGGGCGACTTCCCGACCCACCAGCGACTGATCCGCGACCTGGTGGTCGGCTCGGGCGCGGTGGCGGTCTATGTGGACTACACGCCGTCACCGGAAGCGCATTACCCGACGGCGATCAACCAGGCCTACGCCGCGACCCGCTGGGTGGCCGAGCATGGCAAGGAGATCGGCGTGGATGGCAAGCGCCTGGCTGTAGCCGGCAACAGCGTTGGCGGCAACATGGCGGCGGTGGTTGCACTCAAGGCCAAAGAGGCCGGTACCCCTGCCCTGCGCTTCCAGTTGCTGCTGTGGCCGGTGACCGATGCCAGCTTCGAGACAGCGTCGTACAAGCAGTTTGCCGAAGGACACTTCCTGACCTCCGGGATGATGAAGTGGTTCTGGAACAACTACACCGTTGATGCAAAGGCGCGGGCGCAGATTTACGCCTCGCCGCTGCGGGCGTCCGCCGAACAGCTGAAGGGCTTGCCACCGGCCCTGGTGCAAACGGCTGAGTTCGATGTGCTTCGGGATGAAGGTGAGGCGTATGCCCGCAAGTTGAATGCGGCGGGCGTGACAGTAACCTCGGTGCGCTACAACGGAATGATTCATGACTATGGGCTGCTCAACCCGTTGAGCCAAGTGCCGGCAGTAAAGGCGGCGCTGCGGCAGGCGGGCAACGAACTTAAAGTGCATCTGCAGTGAGGCGATGAGCAAAAGACCCGCCTGGGCGGGTCTTTTGCTTCTATTTGCGGAAACGGCCCGCAGGCTTCAATGAATCTGCCATCGGTGCGGCAGGTCCGGCCCTTTCGCGGGTAAACCCGCTCCTACACAGCCACCACAACCGTCAAATTCTGTGGTGGCCTGTGTAGGAGCGGGTTTGCCCGCGAAAGGGCCGGCAAATCCTGCTCAGGGCTCAAACCCTTCCACAATGATCACCTCAGCCTTCGCCACCCCTTGGCGATGGCTGCATGCCTCTTGGTACAGCGCGGAGCGGTAACAGGCGACGGCCTGCTCGTACGAATCGAACTCGATCACCACGCTACGCTGAGGCGTAACCCTCCCTTCCATCGCTTCGCTGCGCCCGCCACGGGCCAGGAAGCGGCCACCGAATGCCTTGAAGGCAGCCGGGGCGCGCTGGGTGTACTGCTGGTATTGCTCGGGGTCGGTCACGTCCACATGGGCGATCCAGTAGGCCTTCATGTGCTGCTCTCCTGTTACGGCGATATTTGTGTATGATGGTATACCATAAAATTCACCCCACCACAGTGAGCGTGCACCATGGCTTTCAACACCATCGAGGAACTTCTCGAGGACTACCGGCAAGGCAAGATGGTCCTGCTGGTGGATGACGAGGACCGGGAAAACGAAGGCGACCTGCTGATCGCCGCCGAGCGTTGCGACGCCCAGGCCATCAACTTCATGGCCCGCGAGGCGCGCGGGCTGATCTGTCTGACCTTGACCGACGATCACTGCCAGCGCCTGGGCCTGGAGCAGATGGTTCCGGCCAACGGTAGCGTGTTCAGCACCGCGTTCACCGTGTCGATAGAGGCGGCCACCGGAGTCACCACCGGCATTTCCGCCGCTGACCGGGCACGCACCGTGGCAGCCGCCATGGCCCCCAACGCCCGCCCCGAAGACCTGGTACAACCTGGCCACATCTTCCCCCTGCGCGCCCGCGAAGGCGGCGTGCTGACGCGCGCCGGCCACACCGAAGCCGGCTGCGACCTGGCGCGCCTTGCCGGCTTCAGCCCGGCCTCGGTCATCGTTGAAGTGCTGAACGACGACGGCACCATGGCCCGCCGCCCCGACCTGGAAGTGTTCGCCACCCGGCATGGCATCAAGATCGGCACCATCGCCGACCTGATCCACTACCGTCTGAGCACCGAGCAGACCATCAAGCGCATCGGCGAGCGCGAGCTACCGACTGTGCATGGCACCTTCCGCCTGGTCACCTATGAAGACCGCATCGAAGGTGGCGTGCATATGGCCATGGTCATGGGCGACATTCGCCGCGAACAACCGACCCTGGTGCGGGTGCATGTGATTGACCCGCTGCGCGACCTGGTGGGTGCCGAATACGCAGGCCCCGCCAACTGGACGTTGTGGGCGGCGCTGCAGAGGGTGGCCGATGAAGGTGCTGGCGTGGTGGTGATCCTGGCCAACCACGAATCCTCCCAGGCCCTGCTGGAGCGCGTACCACAACTGACCCACCCTGTGCGGCCCTATCAACGTGGCCAGTCCAAGGTGTATTCCGAAGTGGGCACCGGGGCGCAGATTCTGCAGGACCTTGGCGTGGGCAAGCTGCGTCACCTGGGGCCTCCGCTTAAATACGCGGGGCTGGCGGGGTATGAGCTGGAAGTGGTGCAGAGCATCCCGTTCGAGCCCGGGATTGCAAGCTAAAAGCAACATACACAACTGATTTATCGAGGCCCTGTAGGAGCGGGTTCACCCGCGAATGCGATGCAGACGCCACCGACGCATTCGCGGGTGAACCCGCTCCTACAGGGCCCTTGGTGCTTTTGACAGGGCGGAGTGATGGCCGGTCGCCCCAGACCTCTTGCCAAAATCTTGGAATACCATAATATGATATCCCGTAGACCTTGAGTCTGCAGGCCGGCACCTACAATTAAAAACGGCCACCAGAACACTTTGTTTTAGCTGCTCCCCGAACACCATTGGCGGGCGCACCAAGAGCCCCGCCTCGAATAACAAAAGCAACGAGGGCGTAACCATGCTGTTAAGCAAACGTGTAACCGCAGTGCTGTCTGCCAGCCTGCTGACCCTGGCATGTCAGGCCGCTCAGGCCGCCGACAGCCTCAACTTCGTCAGCTGGGGCGGTACAACCCAGGACGCCCAGAAAGAAGCATGGGCCGTACCGTTCACCAAGGCCACGAACATCAAGGTCGTGCAGGACGGCCCCACCGACTACGGCAAGCTCAAAGCCATGGTCGAGAGTGGCAACGTGCAGTGGGACGTAGTCGACGTCGAAGCCGACTTTGCCCTGCGTGCTGCCAGTGAAGGCCTGCTCGAACCCCTCGACTTCACCCAGATCAAGCGCGACAAGATCGACCCACGCTTCGTCTCCGATCATGGCGTCGGCTCATTCTTCTTCTCCTTCGTGCTCGGCTACAACGAAGGCAAGCTCGGCGCCAACAAGCCGGTGGACTGGACCGCGCTGTTCGACACCAAGACCTACCCCGGCAAGCGAGCCCTGTACAAATGGCCCAGCCCAGGCGTGCTGGAACTGGCCCTGCTGGCCGACGGCGTAGCCCCCGACAAGCTGTACCCGCTGGACCTGGACCGCGCCTTCAAGAAGCTCGACACCATCAAGAAAGACATCGTCTGGTGGGGCGGTGGCGCCCAGTCGCAGCAGTTGCTGGCCTCGGGTGAAGCCTCGCTCGGCCAGTTCTGGAATGGCCGTGTCTACGCCCTGCAGCAAGACGGTGCACCGGTGGGCGTGAGCTGGAAGCAGAACCTGGTCATGGCCGACTTCCTGGTCATCCCCAAAGGCGCCAAGAACAAGGACGCGGCCATGAAATTCCTGGCCAACGCCAGCAGCGCCGAAGGCCAGGCCGAATTCGCCAACAAGACTGCCTACGCGCCGGTCAACGTCGACAGCGTGGCCAAACTGGACAAAGACCTCGCGCCAAACCTGCCGACTGCCTACGCCCAGGACCAGGTCACCCTCGACTTCGCCTACTGGGCCAAGAACGGTCAAGCCATCGCGGCACGCTGGAATGAGTGGTTGGTCAAATGAAAGTCGCCATCAACGCCCTGCACAATGCGCAAGGTGCCCCCACGGGTGCCGGCGCCCCGGGCACCGCCCCGCGCCGCGCAAGCCTGAGCCAGCGCTGGAAAGGCAGCCGCAACCTGCTGCCCGCCCTGCTGTTCCTCGGCGTGTTCTTCTTCGCGCCGCTGATCGGCCTGTTGCTGCGCGGGGTGCTGGAACCCACCCCGGGGCTGGGTAATTACGAGCAGCTGTTTGCCAACTCGGCCTACGCGCGTGTGCTGTTCAACACCTTTTCGGTGGCCGGCGTGGTTACCCTGATCAGCGTGCTGCTGGGCTTCCCGCTGGCCTGGGCAATCACCCTGGTGCCCAAGGGCTGGGGCCGCTGGCTGCTGAACATCGTGCTGCTGTCGATGTGGACCAGCCTGCTGGCGCGCACCTACTCGTGGCTGGTGCTGCTGCAAGGCTCGGGGGTGATCAACAAGGCGTTGATGGCCATGGGCATCATCGATGCCCCGCTGGAAATGGTGCACAACCTCACCGGCGTGGTGATCGGCATGAGCTACATCATGATCCCGTTCATCGTGCTGCCACTGCAGGCGACCATGCACGCCATCGACCCGATGGTGCTACAGGCAGGTTCGATCTGTGGCGCCAGCCCGTGGACCAACTTCTGGAAGGTGTTTCTGCCGCTGTGCCGGTCGGGGCTGTTCTCCGGGGCACTGATGGTGTTCGTGATGTCGCTCGGTTACTACGTCACCCCGGCGCTGCTGGGGGGTGCGCAGAACATGATGCTGCCCGAATTCATCATCCAGCAGGTGCAGTCGTTCCTCAACTGGGGCCTGGCCAGCGCCGCCGCCGCACTCCTGGTAGCGATCACCCTGGTGCTCTTCTACCTGTACCTGAAGCTGCAGCCGGAATCCCCGGTTGGCAACCCGAGGTAATCCGCCATGCTCTTGTCTCCCAATGCCATGGGCCGCCCGCTGCGTACGGGCCTGTACCTGACCACCGGGGCGATTGCGGCTTTCCTGCTGCTGCCGGTGGTGTTCATCGTGCTGCTGTCGTTCGGCTCATCCCAGTGGCTGGTGTTCCCGCCACCCGGCTGGACCTTGAAGTGGTACAGCCAGTTCTTTTCCAACCCGGAGTGGATGGAGGCCGCGCTGGCCAGCCTGAAGGTGGCTGCGCTGACCACGGTCGCCGCCGTACTGCTGGGCCTGCCCACCGCGTTCGCCCTCGTGCGTGGCCGCTTCCCGGGCCGCGAGCTGCTGTACGGGCTCTTCACCATGCCGATGATCGTACCGCTGGTGATCATTGCCGTTGCGGTGTACGCGCTGTTCCTCAAGCTTGGCTACACCGGCACGCTGTTTGCGTTCGTGGTCAGCCACGTGATCGTCGCCCTGCCGTTCACCATCATCTCGATCATCAACTCGCTGAAGCTGTTCGACCAGTCGATAGAGGATGCCGCGGTGATCTGCGGCGCCTCGCGCCTGCAAGCCATCTTCAAGGTGACCTTCCCGGCCATTCGCCCCGGCATGATCGCAGGTGGCCTGTTCGCCTTTCTGGTGTCGTGGGATGAAGTGGTGCTGAGCGTGATGATGGCCAGCCCCGACCTGCAGACCTTGCCCGTCAAGATGTGGACCACCTTGCGCCAGGACCTCAGCCCGGTGATCGCCGTGGCCTCGACCCTGCTGATAGGCCTGTCGCTGCTTGTCATGTTCATTGCCGCCGCCTTGCGCCGGCGCACCGAAACCAACGCCTGAGTGCGCGGAGATAACAACAATGAGTGCAGTGATCAAAGACAACGCGCACGGCAAGGCCCTGGTCAGCCTGCGCGGCCTGAACAAGCACTACGGCGACTTCACCGCCGTGGACAACCTCGACCTGGAGATCCAGGACGGCGAGTTCCTGACCTTCCTCGGTTCCAGCGGGTCGGGCAAGTCCACCACCCTGTCGATGCTGGCCGGCTTCGAAACACCGAGCAGCGGCGAAATCCTGGTCGACGGCCAGTCGCTGGTCAACGTGCCGCCGCACAAGCGTGACATCGGCATGGTGTTCCAGCGGTATTCGCTGTTCCCGCACCTGAATGTGCGTGACAACATCGCCTTCCCACTGGCCATTCGCAAACTCGGCGCTGCCGAAACCGCCAAGCGCGTCGACGCCATGCTCAAGCTGGTGCAACTGGAGCAGTTCGCCCACCGCAAACCCTCGCAAATGTCGGGCGGCCAGCAGCAGCGCGTGGCGATTGCACGAGCGCTGGTGTACGAGCCGCGCATCCTGCTGATGGACGAGCCGCTCGGCGCACTGGACAAGAAGCTGCGTGAAGACCTGCAGGACGAACTGCGCCAGTTGCACCGCCGCCTGGGTATCACCATCGTCTACGTCACCCACGATCAGGAAGAAGCCATGCGCCTGTCCCAGCGCATCGCCATTTTCAGCCACGGCAAGATCGTCGGCCTGGGCACCGGTTACGACCTGTACCAGAATCCGCCGAATGCCTTTGTCGCATCGTTCCTGGGCAACTCCAACTTCCTGCGGATCAAGGCCAGCAGCAACGGCGCGGGCAGCTTCGAGGGCCAGCCAGTGGCTATTCGCTTGACCCCGGGGCTGGCCGTCTCGCAGGATGCACTGATCATGGTGCGCCCGGAAAAGGCCGTGGCCCTGACCGCTGAACAGGCCACGCGCGAGCCGCTGCCGGCGGGCTGGAACGAGGTCAGCGCCAAGGTTGGCGAAGTGTTGTTCCTGGGTGAAAGCCAGACCTGCCATGTGGTGACTTCCGGGGGTACCGAGCTGACCGTGAAGGCACTGTCGGCTGCGGGCATGCCAATGCAGCCGGGCGACAGCGTGAAGGTGCGCTGGGCAGTGGCAGACGCGTGCATTTATACCGAATGGGCCGAGAGCGACCTGAGCAAGTCAGCCGGGGCGCACTAACGCTCTTCTGCGTTGCAGCGCCTGCCAGATCGAGCAACGTCCGCGCGGCGCACGATCTGACAGGCGCTGCACGATTAAAGGCGTACGCCCCCGTCACATTATCATCACGCCACTGTCGTAATCTGCCGGCCAACTCTATGCCACAGGCCACCCGGCATGCTCCGCCTGCTTGTCTTGCTGCTCACCCTGTTACCTCTCGCAACCTTGGCTGAGCCCCTGCACCTGCGCGTGCAAGGCTCCAATACCATCGGTGCGGCCTTGCTGCCGGCGCTGGTACAGGGGCAATTGCGCGCGCAGCAGGCCACAGCCATCGAACAACAGCCAGGCAAGGTCGCCAACGAGTGGGTGGTTACCGCCCGCGACGTGCACGGCCAGCGTTTGCGCATCGACATTGCCGCACACGGCTCAAGCACCGGCTTTGTCGCACTGGGCCGGGGCGAAGCGGACCTGGCCGCTGCCTCGCGGCCGATCAACGACAGTGAAGTCCACCGGTTGCAGGCGCTGGGCGACCTGCGCGCAGCTGGCGCCGAACACGTGATCGGCCTCGACGGCGTCGCAGTCTTCGTCCACCCCGACAACCCAATACCCCAACTGAACACCCGGCAACTGGCGGAAATTTTCTCTGGGCAGATCCAGCGCTGGGAACAACTGGGCGTACCTGGCGGGGCCATTCACCTGCATGCCCGAGACGACCGTTCCGGGACTTTCGAGACCTTCAAGGCACTGGTGCTGGAACCTCAGCACGCCGAAATTTCGGCCAAGGCCAGGCGCTTCGAGTCCAGCGACGAACTGGCGGTACACGTGGGTACCGACCGCCAGGCCATCGGTTTCAGCAGCCTGGCCGCCGTACACGGGGCCAAGGTGCTGGCGGTGGCCGAGGGCGACGCACCGGCCATGCTGCCGGAGCGCGCACGGGTGGCCAGTGAGGACTACCCGCTCTCGCGGCGCCTGTATTTTTACTTGCCAGCCAACCCCAAGCCCCAGGCCAAGGCCCTGGCCGATTTCGCTCAGAGCCCGGCCGGCCAGGCGATCATCGCCCAGCAGGGTTTCGTTTCGCAGCAGATCAAGGCCCTGTCTGTCGCCCCCCAACGCGACATGCCACCGCGTTATCGCACCCTGGCCCAGCAGGCGCAGCGGCTGAGTGTGAACTTCCGATTCCAGGAAGGAAGCGCCAACCTGGACAACAAGGCCCTGCGCGACGTGCAGCGGGTGGCAGAGTACCTGCGCCTGGCCGGAAAGCTGCAGGGCAAGGCAGTGCTGGTGGGGTTCGGCGACCCCAAGGAAACCCCCGGGCGCGCAGCCCTGCTCTCCCGCCTGCGCGCGCAAGCGGTGCGCCGCGAACTGGCACGCGGTGGAGTGGAGGTGCTTCAGGTGACCGGGATGGGCGATGAATTGCCAGTGGCCGGGAATGAACTGGAGCAAGGCCGGCTGCGCAACCGGCGGGTCGAAGTGTGGGTGTATTGATCCGGCCCCGTACACATCCCTGTAACAGCCTTTTTGCTGCAAAGAGGCCCGAGCAAGGGCCCCATCGCAGCACAAGGCTGCTTCTACAGGCTGTACAGCAGGTTCCGCGTTATCAGCGGGTGACTGTACGCATGGTGACGAACTCTTCAGCCGCCGTCGGGTGCACGCCGATGGTTTCGTCGAACTGCTGCTTGGTCGCACCGGCTTTAAGCGCAATGCCCAGGCCCTGAATGATCTCGCCAGCGTCTGGACCGACCATGTGGCAGCCCAGCACCTTGTCGGTCTCGGCATCGACCACCAACTTCATCAGGGTCTTTTCCTGAATGTCGGTCAGGGTCAGCTTCATGGCCCGGAAGCGGCTTTCGAATACCTGCACCTTGTGCCCGGCCTCCAGCGCCTGTTCTTCGGTCAAGCCCACGGTACCGATTGGCGGCTGGCTGAACACCGCAGTGGGGATGTTCTGGTAATCCACCGGGCGGTATTGCTCGGGTTTGAACAGGCGCCGCGCCACGGCCATGCCTTCAGCCAAGGCCACTGGGGTCAACTGCACACGGCCGATCACATCGCCAATGGCAAGAATCGAGGGCGCGGTGGTCTGGTACTGCTCATCAACCCGGATGTAGCCGCGCGCATCCAGCTCGACGCCGGTGTTTTCCAGGCCCAGATTGTCCAGCATCGGGCGCCGGCCAGTGGCATAGAACACACAGTCGGCGACCAGCTCGCGACCGTCCTTGAGCGTGGCTTTGAGGCGACCATCTTCAAGCTTGTCGATGCGCTGGATGTCGGCGTTGAACTGTAGGTCAAGGCCGCGCTTTTCCAGTTCTTCCTTCAGGTGGGTGCGCACCGAGCCATCGAAGCCGCGCAGGAACAGGTCGCCACGGTACAGCAGTGAGGTGTCGGCACCCAGGCCCTGGAAGATGCCGGCGAATTCGACGGCGATATAACCCCCGCCCACCACCAGCACGCGGCGCGGCAGGCTCTTGAGGTAGAAGGCTTCGTTGGAGGTGATGGCCAGTTCCTTGCCGGGGATGTCCGGTACCTGCGGCCAGCCACCCGTAGCGATGAGGATGTGCTCGGCGGAGTAGCGCTGACCGTCCACTTCCACTTCGTTGGCCCCCGTCAGACGCGCGTGGCCCTGCAACAGGGTCACCCCGCTGTTGACCAGCAGGTTACGGTAGATACCGTTGAGGCGCTCGATTTCCCGATTCTTGTTGGCAATCAGGGTGCCCCAGTCGAAATGCCCCTCTTCCAACGTCCAGCCGTAACCTGCGGCCTGCTCCAGTTCATCGGCAACGTGCGCGCCATACACCAGCAGCTTTTTCGGCACACAACCGACGTTGACGCAGGTCCCCCCCAGGTAGCGGCTTTCAGCCACTGCCACTTTTGCGCCAAAACCGGCAGCAAAACGCGCTGCGCGCACACCACCGGACCCGGCGCCAATCACGAACAGATCAAAATCGAAGGCCATGTATTCACTCTCCTAGGCAGGCGTCCAGCATACCGCCGTTGGCCGCAGCAAACAAAAAAGCCACCCCGAAGGATGGCTTTGAGGCCAACAGGGCTAATCAGTATGCCTTGCCAGTCTTGTAGTAGTTCTCGAAGCAGAAGTTGGTCGCGTCGATGTAGCCTTCGGCACCACCGCAGTCGAAACGCTTGCCTTTGAACTTATAGGCAATCACGCAGCCATCTTTGGCCTGCTGCAGCAGGGCATCGGTGATCTGGATTTCACCGCCTTTGCCTGGTTTGGTATTGGCGATGATGTCAAAGATATCCGGGGTCAGGATGTAACGGCCGATGATCGCCAGGTTCGAGGGCGCGTCTTCGGGGGCCGGTTTTTCGACCATGTTGGTCACACGGAAGATGTCGTCGCGAATCATCTCACCGGCGATCACACCATACTTGTTGGTTTCCTGCGGATCGACTTCCTGGATGGCGACGATCGAGCAGCGGTACTGTTTGTACAGCTTGACCATCTGCGTCAGCACGCCGTCACCTTCCGGGTTGACGCACAGGTCGTCCGCCAGCACCACCGCGAACGGCTCGTCGCCGATCAGTGGGCGGCCAGTGAGGATGGCGTGGCCGAGGCCTTTCATTTCTGTCTGGCGCGTGTACGAGAACGAGCACTCGTCGAGCAGACGACGAATACCGACCAGGTATTTTTCCTTGTCGGTGCCCTTGATCTGGTTTTCCAGCTCGTAGCTGATGTCGAAGTGGTCTTCCAGGGCCCGCTTGCCGCGCCCGGTAACGATGGAGATCTCGTTCAGGCCAGCATCCAGTGCTTCTTCAACGCCGTACTGGATCAGTGGCTTGTTGACCACCGGCAGCATTTCCTTGGGCATGGCTTTGGTAGCAGGCAGGAAGCGAGTGCCGTAGCCGGCTGCCGGGAACAAGCATTTTTTGATCATATACGTCCTTACAAAAGGCTAGGCCTGTGGAATTCGGCGCAGTCTAATCAGGCGGCAGTGACCTTACAATGCCCCCGATAACGACCGATGCCATCATAGAGATATCCCAGTGTAGATAGTTCCGGGGGATCGTAAATATTGCTGTCATACATGACCGTTGGATGACAGGCAAATCAGCGTGCCTGTGGCGGCCTCGTCGACGGGTTCATCCGCAAAGAGGCCGCCTAAGACTTACATCAACTCCCCGTCCCTTGTCCGATCAGCACCCCATCGACCTGCTGACCATACAGGTTCACCCCATCATTGGCATGAAACTTCACCCGCGTTTTCTCGATGGATCCTTCCACCAGCCGCGGGTCCTGTGGCCGCTCGTGGCGGTTGATCCACGCCGCCACGTCCCAGGCCTGCTGGTCGCTTAGGCTGCCTGGCTTGCCCAGCGGCATGTTGTACTTGATGAACGACGCAGCGGTGTTGATGCGGTGCATGCCAGCCCCCCAGTTGTAGGAGTCCTTGCCCCACAGCGGTGGCATGACGTATTCGCCTGCGACCTTTTGCCCTTCACCGTTATCGCCATGGCAAATCGCGCATTGTTCACGGTAAACCTGCTGGCCGCGCTTGAAGTCATAACCACCCTTGGGTTGTGCCACCTCCGGATAACCACGTCCGGCAATCTCCACACCGGTCGGTGCCTTGGTCGACAGCCAGTATGAATACACTGCCAACGCGGTCATCTGCGGGCTGTCAGCGGCCGGCGGCTTGCCGTTCATGCTGAACTGAAAACACCCCTGGATACGCTCGGCGAAGGTGTTGACCTTGTCATTTTTCTTGCGGTACGCCGGGTACATCGGGTAGGCGCCCCACAGCGGCGCCGAATGCGCCAATCGCCCCTGATCGAGGTGGCAGTTACTGCAGTTCATGCCGTTGCCCACAGCCTCGGGCATCAATCGGCGGGTGTCGACGAACAAGGCATGGCCTTCACGCACCATCTTGCCAAAGGCATTATCGGGCAACTCACGCTCAGCGGGCGGCACGAACTGCGGTGCCGCCTGCACACCGGGAACCTTCAACTGCGACTGGTCTTCCATGGCGATCGGCGTGGCCTGGGCGCTGCCCACGGTCAGCAGCCACAAGACTGGAATCATGGTTTTCATGGCGTGACCTCCTGGCTGACGGGGCGGGCGAAGAACTCGGCAACGGCCTTGACCTCCTCATCGGTCATGGCCTTGGCCACGCCGACCATCAGCTGATTGGAGTCATTGCTGCGGCTGCCGTCGCGCCAGGCATTGAGCTGTGCCACCAGGTAACTGGCGGGCTGGCCGACCAAGGGCGGGAAGTGTTCGCCCACCCCGCCGCCACCCGGCCCGTGGCATTGCACGCAGCCGGGAATCTGCCGACTCCAGTCGCCGTACAGGGCCATGCGAGTGGTAGGGTCATTGGCAATCTGCTGCCGGCGCAGGTCGCCAGCGGGTGCTGCCGGCAGGCTGGCCAGGTAGGTACTGACGGCCTTGATTTCATCGTCGCTCAAGGCCTTGGCCAAGGGCTCCATCACTGGCTGCTTGCGGCTGCCGTTGCGCCAGTCGTGCAACTGCTTGGAAAGGTAACCGGCCGGAAGCCCGGCCAAACGTGGAAAGCCGGCAGCGGCAATGCCCTTGCCGTCCGGGCCATGGCAACCAAGGCAGGCCATGGCGGCGGGGTTGGCCCCACCCTGGGTGAAGACCTTCTGACCGTCAGCGGCATGTGCCGTGGGCCAGGCCAGGATCAGCAGGCTGCCGATCACCACGCGTCTCAACGGTGTCATCACGAATCTCCTTTTCTTTTGTTATATGTTTAGGCTCAAAACATATAAGCAGAGAAAGGAGCACCCGTTGCTTCAGATCAACTTCCGGAGATGCATTCGGTGGCGGCGGTGCGCACATCCCCCAGGCGCAGCGGGAAGTTATTCAGCCGCTCGTGCAGTTTGATGCTGCTGCCGCTGCCGCGCTCGTCGATATCCACCAGCGCCGCCGGGCCAGCACCTGAGGTGATTTTCTGCGGGACGATCAGCCGCAGGCCGTCGCCACGCGGCTCTTCGGTCAGCGGGTCACGCGTATCGGCCAGCTTCTCCTTTACGCAATCGGCATAGGCGCGCGGGCTCTTGCCAGAGATCACATCCATCGTTTCACGCGATTGCTCCAGCTCTGCGACGCTCACGCAGCCACCGAGCGTCACCGACAACGCCGCCACCATCCACTTCATTTGCTGCACCTCTGCCTTCAAGAATTCGCTTCGACCACATCCAGGCGGTTTTGCTCCCTGCTTTGGCAGAATTATCTACGCCCGGCGATCAACGCGGCAGTCTAACGGCACATCGTGGTATCTTTTGCTTTTGCAGATCCAAACCTTGCGGAGCATCACATGAAATTCGTACACCAGCGCGAGCACCTCAATGAGGACGATATTGTCGTCATCGAGTGCTCCCAGCGCTGCAATATCCGCCTGATGAACGACGCCAACTTCCGCAGCTTCAAGAACGGCGGCCGTCATACCTACCACGGCGGCCATTTCGAGAAGTTTCCGGCAAAGATCACCGTACCCAGCACCGGCTTCTGGAACATCACCATCGATACCGTCACTACTCGCCCGATCTCGGTCACCCGCAAGCCAACCCTGACCCACAAGATCAAGATCATCCGTCGTTCGTCGTCGAAACTCAGATAAGGCCACCATGACCCAGACCATCAAGTACGTCATCAAATACAAGCTCGACGGCCAGCGTCGCTGGGATTTCGCGTTGATGCCCGATGCCTCGCAAGAGCAAGCCCTCGAGGCCCTGCGCAAGATCCACGGCGAAGACGCCGAGAAAATCAGCGACATCCAGGTCAGCAAGGCCCTGTAAGACTCGCCGCAAGCCCCCGCCGCATCGCTCGCCCTACGCAAGGAGAATCGCATGAGCCATTGGCCAGACCGCCGTATCCTCGACCTGCTGGGCATCGAGCTGCCCATTCTGCAGGCCCCCATGGCGGGGGCCACCGGCTCGGTCATGGCCATTGCCGTGGGCCTGGCAGGTGGTCTGGGCGCCCTGCCCTGCGCCATGCTCAGCGGCGAACAGGTGCGCGCCGAGATCGCTGCATTCCGCGCCGGCTGCCCGGGGCGCCCGCTGAACCTGAACTTCTTCTGCCACCAGCCGCCAGCGCCCGATGCCGAGCGCGATGCGCGCTGGAAGCAGGCACTTGAGCCTTATTACAGCGAAGTGGGCGCCGATTTCGCAGCGCCCACGCCAGTGTCCAACCGCGCGCCTTTCGACGAGCAGAGCTGCCAGTTGGTCGAAGCCTTGCGCCCTGAGGTGGTGAGCTTCCACTTCGGCCTGCCTCAGGCCGAACTGCTGCAGCGGGTAAAAGCCACCGGCGCCAAGGTACTGTCCAGCGCCACGACCGTGGAAGAAGCGGTCTGGCTGGAGCGCAATGGATGCGACGCTATCATCGCCATGGGTTATGAAGCCGGTGGCCATCGCGGCATGTTCCTCAGCGATGACATCACCAGCCAGATAGGCACCTTCGCTCTGGTACCGCAGGTGGCCGATGCCGTCAGCGTGCCGGTGATTGCCGCCGGTGGTATCGGCGACCACCGCGGGCTGTTGGCGGCAATGGCCCTGGGTGCCTCGGCAGTGCAGATCGGCACGGCTTACCTGTTCTGCCCCGAGGCCAAGGTGTCGCCAGCGCATCGCCGGGCGCTGGACAGCGCGCCTGCCAGCGACACCGCGTTGACCAACCTTTTCACCGGCCGCCCGGCGCGGGGCATCAACAATCGCATCATGCGTGAGCTGGGGCCGATGAGTGAGCTTGCACCGCGCTTCCCCCTGGCGGGTGGGGCGTTGATGCCTTTACGGGCGATCACCGATCCCCAGGGTAACAGTGACTTCAGCAATCTTTGGTCGGGCCAGGCATTGCGGCTGGGGCGGCACATGCCCGCGGGTGAGCTGACCCGGGAGATCGCCGGGAAAGCACTGGCAGTGATTGGTCACCAGGCATTCTGACAAGCAGGCCTGCCCTCTTCACGGCCAATGGTTTATCGCTATATAGTTAAGGCTATAACGATAATCTCAAGGAGCTGTCTTCATGCGTATTCGCTCGCCCCAGTTGGCCGTCACTGCCCTGGCCAGCCTGCTCGCGTTCAACACGGCCTGGGCCGACGAAGTCCAGGTCGCGGTCGCAGCCAACTTCACAGCCCCTGTCCAGGCCATCGCCAAGGCCTTCGAAAAGGACACCGGCCACAAACTGGTCGCGGCCTATGGCGCCACCGGGCAGTTCTATGCGCAGATCAAGAACGGTGCACCGTTCGAGGTGTTCCTCGCCGCTGACGACACCACCCCCAAGAAGCTGGAAGCAGAAAAGGAAACCGTACCCGGCTCGCGCTTTACCTACGCCATCGGCACTCTGGCCCTGTGGTCTGCGAAGGAAGGCTACGTAGATGCCAAGGGTGAAGTGCTGAAGAAGAACGCATATAAACACCTGTCCATCGCCAACCCGAAAGCGGCACCTTACGGCCTGGCCGCCACCCAGGTACTGGACAGGCTGAAGCTCACCGAGGCCACCAAAGGCAAGATCGTCGAAGGCCAGAACATCACCCAGGCCTTCCAGTTCGTCTCCACCGGCAACGCCGAGCTGGGCTTCGTCGCCCTGTCGCAGATCTACAGGGATGGCAAGGTGGCCAATGGCTCGGCCTGGATCGTGCCGTCCAATCTGCACGACCCGATCCGCCAGGACGCTGTCATCCTCAACAAAGGCAAGGACAATGCGGCCGCCAAGGCACTGGTCGAATACCTCAAAGGCCCGAAAGCCGAAGCGGTGATCGAATCCTATGGTTATCAACGCTGATGCCACTGGATGCAAGTGACCTGGGTGCCATCTGGCTGACCGTAAAACTGGCCAGCCTGACCACGCTGATCCTGCTGGTTATCGGCACACCCGTCGCCTGGTGGCTCGCGCGCACGCGCTCATGGCTGCGCGGGCCGGTGGGGGCGGTGGTGGCACTGCCGCTGGTACTGCCACCGACGGTGATCGGCTTTTATCTGTTGATCGCCCTTGGCCCGCACGGCTGGCTCGGCCAGGCCACCCAGGCGCTGGGCCTGGGCACTGTGGTGTTCAGCTTCACAGGCCTGGTGATTGGCTCGACGGTGTACTCCCTGCCGTTCGTGGTACAACCCCTGCAGAATGCCTTTGGCGCAATCGGCCAGCGGCCCCTGGAAGTCGCCGCCACCCTGCGCGCCAGCCCATGGGACACCTTCGTTCATGTGGTGCTGCCGCTGGCCCGCCCTGGCTTCGTCACTGCCAGCATCCTCGGCTTTGCCCACACGGTGGGCGAGTTTGGCGTCGTACTGATGATCGGTGGCAACATCCCCGACAAGACCCGCGTGGTTTCGGTGCAAATTTTCGATCACGTCGAAGCCATGGAGTACTCGCAAGCCCACTGGCTGGCCGGTGCCATGCTGGTGTTCTCTTTCCTGGTGCTGCTCCTGCTGTACGCTGGACGCCGCGGCAAAGCTGGCTGGAGCTGAAATGACCGCATCGATTGTGGCGCGCCTGAAACTGGCACGCGACGACTTTACCCTGGACGTCAACCTGCACCTGCCCGGGCGCGGCATCAGCGCCCTGTTCGGTCACTCCGGCTCTGGTAAAACCAGCTGCCTGCGCTGCCTGGCCGGGCTGGAGCGGGCCGCCAGCGCCTATATCGAAGTCAACGGCGAAGTCTGGGAAGACAGCACCCGTGGCTACTTCCAGGCACCGCACCTGCGCCCGGTGGGCTATGTGTTCCAGGAAGCCAGCCTGTTCCCGCACCTGTCAGTGCGCGGCAACCTTGCGTTCGGCTGGCGCCGGGTAGCGCCCGCTGAACGCAAGGTCAGCCTCGACCAGGCTTGCCAACTGCTGGGTATCGGCCACTTGGTGGACCGCCGCCCGGCAACCCTGTCTGGTGGCGAGGCGCAGCGGGTGGGTATTGCCCGCGCCCTGCTCAGCAGCCCACGGCTGTTGTTGATGGACGAGCCGCTGGCAGCCCTCGACGGCCCGCGCAAGCGCGAGATACTGCCCTTTCTGGAGCGCCTGCACGACGAACTGGACATCCCGCTGATCTATGTCAGCCACGCCCAGGATGAAGTCGCGCGACTGGCCGACCACCTGGTGTTGATGGAACAAGGCCGGGCAATCGCCAGCGGCCCGATCGGCGAGACCCTGGCTCGCCTCGACCTGTCGCTGGCCCAGGGCGACGATGCCGGCGTGGTGCTCGAGGGTACGGTGGTAGGGCACGACCCGCACTACGGCCTGCTTGACCTGCGCCTGCCCGGCAGCAGCGGGCCGCTGCTGCGCATCACCCACGCGGCGCAGCTGATGGGCAGTACCCTGCGCGTCAAGGTGCAGGCCCGGGACGTCAGCCTGGCACTGGCGGCGGACAGCGCATCGAGCATCCTCAACCGCCTGCCGGTGCGTGTGCGCGAGAGCCGACCGGCGGCCAACCCGGCGCATGTGCTGGTCAGCCTGGATGCCGGGGGCAATGCCCTGCTTGCACGCATCACCCGCTTCTCGGCAGACCAGCTCGGCTTGCACACAGGGCAGGTACTGTTCGCCCAGATCAAGTCGGTGGCCCTTTTGGGTTGAGCATCCTTCGCGCGCGTATTGTCCATTGAGCTGTGACCCGATCGAGGCCTGCAGCCCATGCTCGACTGCCCCCTGCCGCGCACCCTGCACTACGTTGACGACAGTCAGCCGGGCCTGACCCGTCGGCGCTGGCGCGACCGCTTCATCTATCTGGATGCCGATGGCCAACGGGTACGCGACAGCGACACCCTCTCGCGCATCGCCGCACTGGTGATTCCCCCGGCCTACACCGATGTGTGGATCTGCGCCGATCCGCAAGGCCATCTGCAAGCCACTGGCCGCGATGCCCGTGGCCGCAAGCAGTACCGCTACCACGCGCAGTGGCGCGAACTGCGCGACCAGCACAAATACGGGCGCATGCTAGCGTTCGCTCAGGCCCTGCCAACGCTGCGCACACAGTTGGAAGCCCACCTGGCGCGGCCAGGGCTGGACCGGGAAAAGGTAATGGCGCTGGTAGTGAGCCTGCTGGACCACACCCTGATTCGCATTGGCAACCAGCGCTACCTGCGCGATAACAAGTCGTATGGACTGACCACCCTGCGCAATCGCCATGTACAGGTCAAAGGCAGCAACATTCGCTTCCAGTTCCGCGGCAAGCGCGGCGTCGAACACAGCGTCCCCCTCAATGACCGGCGCCTGGCCAACTTGCTCAAACGCTGCATGGAACTGCCTGGGCAGGCGCTGTTTCAGTACCTGGATGAAAACGGCCAGCGCCATAGTGTCGGCTCCAGCGAGATCAATCAGTTTTTGCAGCAGTTGACCGGCGCCGATTTCACCGCCAAGGACTATCGCACCTGGGCCGGCAGCAGCCTGGCATTGAACCTGCTGAGGCCCTTGGCCTGGGAGCCGGAGAGTGAAGCCAAACGCCAGGTCGCCGCGATAGTCCGCCAGGTAGCCACGCGCCTGGGCAATACGCCGGCAGTGTGCAGGCGCTGCTACATCCACCCGGCAGTCCTGGAGCACTATGCCTTGGGGCGCCTGGCCAATTTGCCGAAAAAACGTGCGCGCAAAGGCCTGGACCCGGAGGAAGTGGCCTTGCTGTTGTTTCTTCAGGCTCTCGAGGAACAGGAGGACCATTAAGCTTGTCTATTCAGCCCATGATGCGAAGAAATTTCCCATTAGCCGCCAACCCCCCTATTCTTGGCAGCGAGCGCCTTGGCCGACAAACCGTTGACGGTTTGCTTTGGCACCTGCAACTGAAGACACGCAACAGAATTTGTCTGTCGGGGAATTCCTATCCGCCGAAAGCGTCTTTAATGAGAAGGAAGAGGGACAAGCTCCCGCCGCCAGGGCAACTAGCCCTGCGGATTTTTATATCACCAAGGAGAACTACATGCTGATACTCACCCGTAAGGTTGGCGAAAGCATCGTCATCAACGATGACATCAAAGTCACCATTCTGGGCGTCAAAGGGATGCAGGTGAGGATTGGTATCGATGCACCGAAAGATGTTCAGGTCCATCGAGAAGAGATCTTCAAACGCATCCAGGCCGGCAGCCCGGCTCCGGAGAAGCACGAAGACTCGCACTGAGCCTCCCCTAAGGGGCATGGATGCGCTCGACCGCCAGCCTCAGGTGCCAATTAACTGATGCACCGTGGCGATCATCTCATCCATGTCGAAAGGCTTGTCGAATATTGCGGCAAACAGGGCCGGACATCCTTGGCTGGCCTGCGCGCCGCTCATGAGGATGACCGGCAACTCGCTTAACGCCGGGTCCTCGCGTATGGCACGCGCCAACTCCTCGCCATTGAGTAGCGGCATCATGTAGTCGGTAATCACCAGCTGCACGCGTTTTTCCTTTAACGCCTCCAGTGCTTTGCAGCCATTGCTCGCCTTTTCCACCAGGAAACCTTCGTCCTCCAGGGCAAACCCGAGGATATCGGCGATCAGGTATTCGTCATCGACAATCAGGATGGTGTTCATCGGCTCGTCCGTCACCCGCTCCCCTGCGGCGTCGGCGTTCCCGAAAGCACACCGCAGGCACCTTCGAACGCCTTGCGCAAGGTAATGCCTTGCGGCCCGATCAGCAGCTCGTGCAAGGCCGGGTCATGGTGGCTGTCACGTACTTTGAGGACCGACAGCATGCGCCGTAGTTGCGAGTCCAGCTCAACAAAGCGCATCAGCATAAGGTTGTCGACGATACTCGACAGGTCCGGCGCGGGGGCGCTGATTTCCGCGCCGAAGATGTCGCGCATCTCCCAGGTCAGGATCACACTGACATCGCGCGCGCGCAACTCACCCGCCAGCGCGCGGAAAAACGCATTGAGCCGCGTCGAGTCAATTGCCAGCCGGCTGAATGCGCCAAGGCTGTCGATCACCACGCGCTTGCTGCCCTGCGCCGCCACACGCTCCAGCAGCCGCGCGCCAACCTGGTCCAGCAAGCCTTCGGTGGTGGGCTGCCAGCACAGTTGCAAGCTACCGCCCTGCTCCATCGCGGCAAAATCGTAACCGAGCGAAGCGGCCTTGCTGCGCAGGCGTTCGGGCGTTTCGTAAAAACCGAAATGCAACCCCGGTGCCTGCGGGGTGCTGGCACCGAGAAAGGCCAGGCCCAATGACGTCTTGCCACTTCCCGAAGGCCCCATCAACAGGCTGACTGACCCAGTGGCCAAACCACCGCCAAGCATTTCATCGAAGGTTGGCACACCGCTGCTGATACGCACCAAAGTGCCGCTGCCCAACTGGCTGGGGTGGCTGAACAACGCTTCCAGGCGAGGATAAACCTGCATGCCGGACTCATCGACAAGGCATTCGTGACGCCCCGACAACGCACCACTACCACGGGTCTTGCGCAATTGAACATGGCGCACGGCGCGGCTGCCCACCAGTTGCTCACCCAGTTCGATCACGCCATCGACCATGGTGTGTTCCGGGCTGCCCTCGTCCAGCCGGGCACTGGTCAACAGCAGAACGGTGCAGCCGGCGAAGGCTGCATGCCCCTGCAGCTCAGAGACGAACTTTTTGGTGTCCAGCGCGGTTTCCGCACGTACCCGAGCATTGAGCACACCGTCGACGATCAGCAGGCTGGCCTGTTGCCGGGCAATTTCCTGACGCAGCAAGCGCACCACTGCATCCAGCCCGTCCTGCTCAAGCGTATCAAAGGCACTGACGAACTGGATTTGTTCGCCGACCAGCGCCGGGTCGAAGAAGTCCAGCGTGGACAGATACTGGAACAAGCGTTCATGCGACTCGCTCAGCAACGTGGCCACCAGCACCCGACCACCGCCACGCACGTGGCCGCAGGCCAGCTGATTGGCAAGGATGGTCTTACCGGCCCCCGGCGGCCCTTGGATAATGTAGGAGGCGCCAGCGATCAGGCCGCCCTTGAG
This sequence comes from Pseudomonas sp. zjy_15, assembly GCF_043101865.1. Lineage (NCBI taxonomy): Bacteria > Pseudomonadati > Pseudomonadota > Gammaproteobacteria > Pseudomonadales > Pseudomonadaceae > Pseudomonas > Pseudomonas sp. zjy_15. Next base: position 21,206 of record NZ_JBICII010000093.1, on the reverse strand, counting down.
CAACGCGTCGAGCCCGTCGATCCCCGTTACCAGCCGCTTCAGTGCCTGTGCCATGTTGTCTACCTGTCGAGTGGGCTATCCGTCTGGTCCTGATACATTGGCAAGTACAGTCGCATGCAAGTTCCCCGGCCAGGCTCGCTGTCGACATAAATCGCACCGCCACTTTGCCGGGCGAAACCATAGACCTGGCTGAGCCCCAGGCCGGTACCCTTGCCGAAAGGCTTGGTGGTGAAAAACGGCTCGAAGATACGCGGCAGTATCTCTGTGGGTATGCCTGCGCCGCTGTCCTGGACCTCGAAGCGCACGAAGCTGCCCTTCAGCCCTTCAACTTCGCCGAACAGTTCGACCACATCGACTGTCAGGCTGATCTGGCCATGCCCCTCGATGGCATCACGGGCATTGAACAAGAGGTTGAGCAACACCATCTGCAGTTGCCCGGCATCCACCTCGATCAGCGGCAGGTCCGGTTGCAGCAATACCTTCAAGTCAATCGAGCCTGGCAATGCATGTTCAAGCAGGCCACGCGTAGCGGTCACCACGTCTGCCGGGGCAACGCTGGCCACATCGAACTTGCGGTGACGAGCAAAGCTGAGCAGTTGCTGGGTCAGTTCGGTACCGCGCTGGCTGGCATCGAGGATGTGCTGCAACATGCGCTGGGCGCGAGCCGGGTCCTGGGTGGCCAGCGCCAGGCGGGCCGAGCTGATGATGATGGTCAACATGTTGTTGAAGTCGTGCGCCAGACCACCGGTCAACTGGCCGAGGGCTTCAAGCTTCTGCGCCTGGAACAGCTGGGCGCGCACTGCGTCCAGCTGCAGCGCCGACTCGCGACGGTCAGTGATATCGCGTGTCACCTTGGCCAGGCCAATGATCTGGCCATTTTCATCACGGATCACATCCAGTGCAGCCAGGGCCCAGAACTGTGTACCGTCCTTGCGCACCCGCCAGCCTTCGTCCTGCGCCCCACCCTGCTCCAGCGCCTGGCGCAGCAGGCGCTCGGGGCGGCCATCCGCACAATCCTGGGGGGTGAAGAACAACGAAAAGTGCTTGCCGATCACTTCATCTCCACGGTAACCCTTGATCCGTTGTGCGCCGGCGTTCCACGACACCACATGGCCGGAAGGGTCGAGCATGTAGATGGCATAATCCACCACCGACTGAACCAGCTGTTCATAACGATGGGCAGGCATGACGGAATAGTCGAGGCAGTCAGCTGGAACCATGCAAACTCCACTGGCACAGCAGGAGGGAGGAAATGAGCGTAGCCCGGAGGGTCTGCCAGTAGACCGCTGAACGACTACAGGCTGTCAGCGTTCCGGCTCGGTCAGCGCCGGACTGATGCGACGCGGCATGGCCACTTTCAGCAACCACAGGCTCAGCACCATGATCATACCACCGCCGACCAGTGCCAACATACGCTGCTGCTGTGAGTGCTCTGCATCGAAGCCCAGCAACAACAGGTACCCGCCCAGGCTGATCAGGCTGATGTAAAGAAATGCACCCAGCACGAGCACCTGCGCGAACACCAGCCGCCAGAATAACCGTGGACGCACCACACCTTCGCCAACTCGGCCCTGAGTCATTACGGAGCACTCTTGGATCCATTAATGGGCAACAGTGGCGCAGTGATGGCAAGGTATCAATTGCCCGTTCGATCGACCCTTCTATCTGTTGATCATAGGTGCTGCAGTTGACTCAACTATAACAATGGGTTATAAAGCGCGCTTGATTGCGAAGCCCTTCTGCCTAGAAGCGAGCTGGTCGTTGCGACCCCTTCAAGCGTGCGAGTGTGGTGGAATTGGTATACACAGCAGACTTAAAATCTGTCGGCGTGAGCCTTGCGGGTTCGAGTCCCGCCACTCGCACCAAACTTCGTTGAAAAGGCGCCCTTGCGGCGCCTTTTTGCTGCCTGACGGCAATGTCTTGCGCAGCTGCTAAAGTGGAGCTTGTACCCGTCCACTGGAACGCCGCCATGCGCTACTCCCTGTTCGATGGTCAACGCGACATCATTATCCTGATCGCCCGCATACTGCTGATGATCCTGTTCGTCTTGTCTGGCTGGGCCAAGCTGACCGGCTTCGAAGGCACGGTAGGCTACATGACCTCGCTCGGCGCCCCTGCCCCGATGCTGGCAGCAGGGATTGCCGTCATCATGGAGTTCGTCGTCGCAATCCTGTTGATCCTCGGTTTCTACACGCGGCCACTGGCGTTCCTGTTCGCGCTGTTCGTACTGGGCACGGCGCTGCTTGGCCACCCGTTCTGGAACATGGTCGACCCCGAGCGCAGCGCCAACATGACCCAGTTTCTGAAAAACCTCAGCATCATGGGCGGCCTGCTGCTACTGGCGGTAAGCGGGCCCGGACGGTTCTCGGTGGATGGTCGCTGAGTCAGTCTTCGCAGTCGTCGAACCAGGCTGGGTGATCGCGCTCTTCTTCATCGAGATCATCCAGCGTTTCCTCGTCTTCCTCCACTTCATCCTCGGCACCCTGGGCATCTGCCTCGGGCTCCACGTCGTCGTAGAGAAATTCGTGGTCGAGCAGGTGATCGTGCTCGGGTTCGTGCAGGTCGTCTTCGTCGCGCATGCTGGCTCCTGGGATAATGGCAGGCCTGTATAGGCTGATCAGGGTGCCGGGTCAATGCATTGTCGCTTAATCCTGGGTTAACCGGCACGGCGCAGCCTGCAGGCTCTCCCTTCAAACGTCTTTTGCCCGCCCTTTATGGCGGGCTTTTTTATGGTTTTCACGAAATGTCGACATCTGGATGGGCACACTGACCCTGCTCCGTACGTTCTTGCAGCCCGCCGCATCATTGCCGCGGGCTTTTCTTTTTTCCGCACATGCCAGTCAGGCCTACACAGGCATTTTATGGGCGCGTCCACCACGACCATGACCTGAAGCAGTTTTGCCTGGCCAGGCAAGGTCTATGCTGTCCCGGCGATAACCCAAGCTCACATCGGATATACACGGAGGCTCTTATGAAAGCTGCTGTCGTTGCACCTGGCCGTCGCGTGGACGTGGTAGAGAAAACCCTGCGCCCTCTCGAACACGGCGAAGCGCTGCTGAAGATGCAGTGCTGCGGGGTGTGCCATACCGACCTGCACGTGAAAAATGGCGACTTTGGTGACAAGACCGGTGTAGTACTGGGCCACGAAGGTATTGGTGTCGTCCAGGAAGTTGGCCCGGGCGTCACCTCGCTCAAGCCAGGCGACCGAGCCAGCGTTGCCTGGTTCTATCAGGGCTGCGGACACTGCGAATATTGCAACAGCGGCAACGAAACCCTGTGCCGCGACGTGAAGAATTCTGGCTACACCGTGGACGGCGGCATGGCCGAGGCCTGCATCGTCAAGGCTGACTACTCGGTTAAAGTACCCGACGGCCTCGACTCCGCTGCCGCCAGCAGCATTACCTGCGCTGGCGTCACGACCTACAAGGCAGTGAAAATCTCCAACGTCCGCCCCGGCCAATGGATCGCCATCTACGGGCTCGGCGGCCTGGGCAACCTGGCCCTGCAATATGCCAAGAACGTGTTCAACGCCAAAGTCATCGCCATCGACGTCAACGAAGAGCAACTGCGCTTCGCCAGCGAGATGGGCGCGGATCTGGTCGTCAACCCGCTCAACGAAGACGCCGCGAAGGTCATCCAGGCCAAGACCGGTGGCGCACATGCTGCCGTCGTGACTGCCGTGGCCAAAGGCGCGTTCAACTCGGCCGTCGATGCCTTGCGCGCAGGCGGGCGACTGGTGGCCGTCGGGCTTCCGTCGGAGTCCATGGACCTGAATATTCCCCGCCTGGTGCTTGATGGGATTGAAGTAGTGGGCTCGCTGGTAGGTACACGCCAGGACCTGCAGGAAGCCTTCCAGTTCGCCGCTGAAGGCAAAGTGGTGCCCAAGGTGACGCTGCGACCGATCGAGGATATCAACCAGATCTTTGACGAGATGCTCGAGGGCAAGATCAAAGGCCGGATGGTGATACAGTTCGAAGGCTGACAGGCCGACCCAGACTATTTGAAACCATCGCAAAGCCCGTAGATGACCACCTACGGGCTTTTGCCTTCTCAATAGTCAAGGAACAGACCATGACCGTCGACTGGCACGCTGGGCCGATTACCCGTACGACTCCACTGGACAAGCATTACCGTAACACGCAGAAGGTTCGTCAGTTTCTGCTCAGCGAGTGCGGGGCGGCATTCAAGTTCGACCGTGGATTCATGCTTTGGATCAAAAGTGGCACCCCATCAACCATGGGTGACGTCGCGGATGAATGGCTACGGAGGTATGGGTGACACTTTGCATCTGACGGCTGGAGGCAGCCTTTGGCTGCAGCCGTTGCTTTCAACATCTTGTCCAACGATTCAACCATGCTGGAATAATCCATTTCCTCACTCCCTCGCTGGTGAAATTGGCTTGCGTTCAACCATAGACTACGAACATTTCAATATTTGATCAGCAAACCTGGAAATATCACTCATCCTTCATGCTAAAGACCGACGCCCGCGAGGTGAGGTTCAAGAAAAGTGCTCAGCCTGCAATGGCGAGCCTGTGCATATTGAGGAGCTAGGTATGTCCATTCGAAGCTTGGCGAAGCACCTGCCGCCGGACCCTTCGCGGGAAGGCTGGGTAATCGGATGGGGGGTCCTGAGAGACCGACATCCATGGCATTTCGTCGACGTTTATGCTGACCAGAAAACGGCCATGGCAGAGGCGGAGCGCAGAGGAGATGGCTACGTGGTGGAATTCGGCTCGCACCGCTTGGGGACGCATGAGTTTATCTGCGGTGTAACCTTACCTGAAGGCTGATGCTCGATCGAAAAGGGTCATGGACAGGACGTCAAGGAATCATCTGCCCATTGGCAATTGCACTGGCTTCAAGCTTCGCACGCTCCGCGTCCAGAAAAACATAAGCGGCTTGTAGCGTGGTGATCTTCGTTTGAATCTCGGCCATCTTGGCGGCGACCAAGGCGGCGCCTTGCGCGCAGTCGATCGTGTTACCCCGCCTGGCCGCAAGGATGTCCCCGATCTCAGCAAGTGAAAAGCCCCCGCTCTGGGCGCTCTGTATGAAGGCCAAGTCAACAACGGTCTGTTCACTGTAACTGCGGTAGTTGTTGGCTTGTCGGTGTGGCTCGATAAGCCCGAGCTGTTCGTAATAGCGCAATGCATGGCGGCTGAGCCCACTCCGACGCTCCAACTCTCCAATATTCACGTTAAAAATCCTTGACTGTAGAGCAGGCTCTACACCTTAGCCTGCGCCCATCATCCAAACAAGGATTCAAACATGAGTGTGGAATGCTTTGTCACCGGCGGCAGCGGCTTTGTAGGGCAACACTTGCTGGCCGGTCTTACTGCGCAAGGACACAAGACCTGGGTGCTGATGCGCAGCCCCGGCAACATCGAGCGCCTCAAGGAGCAGGTAGGCCAACTGGGGGGTAACCCTGAGTATATCCATGCCGTTGAAGGCGATATCAGCCAGGAGGGGCTTGGCCTCAGCGAATCAGACAAAGAACGCGTCACTTCGGCCGCTGTATTTTTCCATCTCGCGGCGGAATTTTCCTGGGGGCTGACACCGGAACGCGCCCGCACAGTCAATGTCCAAGGTGCTTTGAGAGTGGCCAGGCTTGCGGCCGACCAGCGCATCCGATTGCTCATGGTAGGCGGCTTCATGCTGCAAAACCTCAACCACCTTGCCAGTATCGGGGTTGATATTCAGTGCCCTGAAAACACAAACTGGCCCGCGGTCTACGCCCGTGTAGGCGGCTACGAAGGCAGCAAACTCGAGTCCCATTTTGCAGTCATCCGCTATATGCAAGACGCGGATGCGGATTACACGATTGTTCACCCTGCTACGGTGTGCGGCCACAGCGAGAACGGGCATATCCTGGACGGACAACCGCTTGCCGAACTCATTCGCAATCTGGCACAAGGCCGGTTCAAAGCTATTCCCGGTTCCGCCAGTCACTGGTTGCCATTGGTCAGCGTCGATTATCTGGTGAACATGATAACTTGCGTGGCGTTCGACCCCTCCATGGCCAACCGGCAAGTTCTGGCGCTGTATGAGCGAACACCGAACTTGCAGGGAATGCTTTTGCAAATCGCAGACACGCTAAAGGTCAAGGCCCCCCGCCGCCATGTACCCATAGGGTTGCTCAGGTCGATATTGACGATTCCAGGACTGGCGACCCGCTTGGCGATCAGCGCCGAGTCCTTGAACTTTATTCAGACGCAGCGCTTCGACATGGGAAACAGCAGGCAATTGGAGCGCAAGTACGCGTTTACCCATCCCGACATGACGCAGGCCTTGGAAAACACGGTGCGCTATGTCAGCGACTACTTGATGAAAAAGTCCAAAAGAGAAGGCGCTGGCCAGCGAGGATAACGGGCCAGGCCGATGAAGCCTTCCCTGCCGGCTTGCTGGAAGTCTGGAGACACAGGGGTTTCATGTACTGCGTCTTCGCTGATGACAGTAAGTCACCGCTCGACCTCCGGCGCTGCGCGCCTGGCCGCTATTTCGAGGCAGCCAGAAAGCCTGCAGCAGGCGCACCTTCAGTGGCGACCCGTCGGGCCCGACCAACGCCCCACGCCAACGCCCTGGTCATCGACTCGCCAGGGCGAGAATCGAAGGTCTCTTCATGGATAGCCATGCCGCCTGGGGCGTACACCCCGATGAACATCTGCGTTTTGCCTGTCCGCGACAGTCGCGTCTGAACATCAACGTATGTCCCATCGTCGAGCGTCTCGTCGTGAGTTCGGTGATGAAGCGTCGGGTCAGCCCAGGCCCAGAAAACATCACCGCGTATTCTCATGAGGCGCTCCTACGACTTTAGTTGTAGTCAGGTGGTTTATTGCCACCATAGCGAACGTGCAGTTTTACGCAAATTCGTCTGACTCATCTGTGAGCTGAATCGGACAATCGGCTATTCAGCAGCCCCACCAAAGACTCAACGCTTGTCGTGAAGCTCGGGCGGCCAAGCGCTGAAGAACCACATGATTCCTGGCGTCAATACATAGATCCAGTGCTGGCCAGGGTAGATGAAGATGCCGACAGCCCAGATGGCGAGTAAGGTTCCGCCCGCTCGCCTACGCCGCCTCGGCGTGAACCATTCCTGAAACGCCTTGTGCCTCTTCCGCAGTTTCATTACCACCCTCCCTGTTTGGTAAGCGGCGAAGCATATCACCGCTAATTCAACGATAACGCGCCCCCGGCAAAGGCGGCGCCTGCACGCAAGAACCACGAAGTGACCGAACAACAACACGACGAGCGCAAGCCGGACCGGGTCATCCGCCAACATCTACGGGTTCAAGCAGCTGCGCTCAGTGTTTGACTAGACATAATGGCCCCCAGCACGCCGGCCCTGATCACGCAGTACTGCGACTCAAGATTGGCTAAGAGGTTTCGGAACTCCATGCCAAAAGTTACCGAGCTCTTGGTTTTCTCGACCCATAAAGAAAAACCCCGCAGACGTTAATCTGCGGGGCTTTCGAATGGTGGAGGCCGAGGTCGGAATCGAACCGGCGTAGACGGATTTGCAATCCGGAGCATAACCACTTTGCTACTCGGCCTCAAAGGTCGGATCTAGCTGCTTGCGCTTTGCTATCTCCTTGAAACGCTGAACCTTTTTCAAAGTTTGCTGCGTTTCGATGGGCGCCATTATGTCTTCATTCTTTTAACCTTGCAACCCCCTGAACGAAAAAAAATTTCAACAGGTTCAAGGTGTTAGCGCAGGCGGCTGAGTTTGCTCCACAAGCCCAGCACCGTGTTCTCCACTGTACCGCTGGCGGCCATGCCAATACGCTCCTGCAGGCTCTTGCGTTGGGCATAGTGCAGGTGGAACAGGTTGGCGTTGCGTGCGCGTTCGCTCAGGTACTCGTCACTGGTCTGCAGCTCGTCCACCAGCTTGCGATTGAGCGCCGCCACGCCCAGCCAGACTTCGCCAGTGGCGACTTCGTCGATGTGCAGCTGCGGACGATAGCGGGAGACGAAATCCTTGAACAACTGGTGAGTGATGTCCAGGTCCTCCTGGAACTTCTCCCGGCCCTTCTCGGTGTTTTCGCCAAAGACGGTCAGGGTGCGCTTGTATTCACCAGCAGTGAGCACTTCGAAGTCGATGTCGTGCTTTTTCAGCAGGCGGTTGACGTTGGGCAACTGCGCCACCACGCCAATAGACCCCAGTACGGCGAATGGGGCACTGACGATCTTCTCGCCGATGCAGGCCATCATGTAGCCACCACTGGCAGCCACCTTGTCGATGCACACGGTCAACGGGATGCCCGCCTGACGAATACGCGCCAGTTGCGATGCAGCCAAGCCGTAACTGTGCACCAGGCCACCGCCGCTTTCCAGGCGCAGTACCACTTCGTCACGCGCGGTGGCGAGCGTCAGCAGTGCGGTGATTTCGTTGCGCAGGCTTTCGGTGGCCGAGGCTTTGATGTCGCCATCGAAATCCAGCACGAATACCCGGCTCTTGTCCTCGGACTCGGCCTTGCCCTTCTTCTGCTGCTTTTCTGCCTTCGCCTGCCGCTTGCGCAGTGCTTTGAGCTGGGCCTTGTCGAGCAGGCCGGACTCCAGGCGCTCACGCAGATCCTTGTAAAAATCGTTCAGGCGGGTGACCTGTAATTGCCCGCCCGATTTGCGCCGACCTTTGCCACGCAGCCCGGCGATGGCAGACAGCACCACCAGGATGGCGATGACCAGGGTGGCGGTTTTGGCGAGAAAGCTTGCGTATTCGGCAAGAAACTCCACGTTGACTCCTTAAATGCCTGCGCCACTACGGCGCGTCACTGTTGCAAGCATACCGTTGCGCCTGTAGAGCTGCCAGCCGGTGTAAACGCTGGCAACATCTTTCAAACAACCTTTTCAAACGCTTGTATGTTTTTTCGTTGACAGCCCGTGTGCCGCATCCTAACCTCGCAGCAACCTCCAACAGGCCGGAACCTTCCGTGGGCAATCTCTACCTGATTCGACATGGCCAAGCCTCCTTCGGTGCCGATGACTACGACGTCCTCTCGCCCGTGGGCGTGCGCCAGAGCCAGGCCTTGGGTGAACACCTGGCCCAGTTGGGCGTGCGGCTGGACCGCTGCGTGGCTGGCGACCTGCGCCGCCAGCAGGATACCGCTCGGCTGGCGCTGCAGGCGCTGCACGCCAACGGCTGCCCGGTGCCGGCGGTTGAGACCGACGCCGCATTCAATGAGTTCGATGCCGACGGTGTGATCCGTGCCCTATTGCCCGACCTGCTGCCGGAAGAGCCCGATGCCCTGCATGTGCTGCGCAATGCCGCACAGCACCGCAGCGAGTTTCAGCGTCTGTTCGCGTTGATGGTGCAGCGCTGGCACGATGGCGAGCATGCCGATAATGGCCTGGAAACCTGGCATTCGTTTACGTCACGCGTACAAGGGGGCCTGCAACGCGTGCTGGACAGCGCCGGCAGCGGCGATCATGTTGCTATCTTCACCTCGGGTGGCACCATTGCCGCCCTGCTCCACCTGGTTACCGGTATTACCCCCAGCCAGGCGTTCGCGCTGAACTGGCAGATCATCAACACGTCGCTCAGCCAGCTGAAGTTTCGCGGCCGCGACGTGGCACTGACTTCCTTCAACAGCCAGGCCCATGTGCAGCTGTTGAGGGCGCCGGAGCTTGTCACCTACCGATAAGCCCGGCTTGTTGTGTCCCTGCGGGGACGTGTAAATCACTCTATAAGGAATGCGCCATGACCTCCGTAGCTGATGCCGTCAAAAAGATGCAAGAGAAATTCAACCCATCCGCTGCCGCCGGCCTGGACCTGGTGTTCGGCTTCAACATCACCGACGAAGACAAGCACTACGCGCTGATCGTCAAGGACGGCACCTGCGACCTGCAGGAAGGCGAAAACCCGGATGCCAACTGCACCCTGGTGATGGACGCCGAAACGCTGAAGGGTATCGTCAGCGGCGAAACCGACGGCATGCAGGCCTTCATGGGCGGCAAGCTGCGGGTTGAGGGCGACATGATGCTGTCGATGAAACTCAGCGAACTGTTCCCGTCCTGAGGGCTGGGAGTACCGGATGATCAAAAAACCGAAGCCTGCCAGGCTTCGGTTTTTTTTGGCCTGCATTCGGTGCAGTGATCCACCAGCAACACCCTCACCTATATGGCACATGGCACGATTGTTCCAACCTCGGCGGACCATTAGATTACCCAATAGTACTTGCTATCGAGAATAAGGAAGACGCATGACGCTCACCGACCAGTCCACCCAGGTACGCCCCGGCGAAGAACTCGACGCGGCCGTCATCGACCCTTACTTCAAAGCCAATATCCCCGGCCTGCACGGCCTGCCGAGCATCAGCCAGTTCCCTGGCGGCGCCTCCAACCTCACTTATCTGGTCAGCTACCCGGACCGCGACTTCGTGCTGCGCCGACCTCCCTTCGGTCAAAAGGCCAAGTCGGCCCACGACATGGGTCGTGAGTTCCGCATCCTCAACCAGCTCAACAGCGGCTTCCCCTATTGCCCCAAGGCCTACGCACACTGCACCGACACCCGCCTGATCGGCGGCGAATTCTATGTGATGGAACGGGTCAAGGGCATCATCCTGCGCTCGGACATCCCGGCCGAACTGAACCTGGACGCCAGCCGGACCGAAGCCCTGTGCAAAAGCTTCATCGACCGCCTGGTCGAGCTGCACCAAGTGGACTACACCGCCTGCGGCCTGGCCGACCTGGGCAAGCCGGAGGGCTACGTGCAGCGCCAGATCGAGGGCTGGACCAGCCGTTATGAAAAAGCCCTGACACCGGATGCACCACGCTGGGAAAAAGTAACCGCCTGGCTGCACGACAAAATGCCCGCCGACCACCCGCGCCCAGGCATCGTGCACAACGACTACCGTTTCGACAACGTGATCCTGGATGCTGACAACCCCATGCGCATCATCGGTGTGCTGGACTGGGAGATGGCCACCCTGGGCGACCCACTCATGGACCTGGGCAACTGCCTGGCCTACTGGATCGAAGCCGGCGACCCGGCGCCAGTGCAACTGATGCGCCGCCAGCCAAGCAACGCGCCGGGCATGCTCAGCCGCCGCCAGTTCGTCGATTACTACGCCGAGCGCTCCGGCATCCGCCTGGACAACTTCGATTACTACTATTGCTATGGCCTGTTCCGCCTGGCAGGGATCGTTCAGCAAATCTACTACCGCTACTACCACGGCCAGACCCAGGACAAGCGTTTCGCCCAGTTCATTCACATGAACCGTTTGCTGGAACAAATGACCTTGCAGGTCATCGCCAAGTCCAGCTTCTGAGCACTGCCCACGACGACGGATAACAAGGAAAACAGCATGTCCAAGACCCACCTGTTCGACCTCGACGGCAAGATTGCCTTTGTTTCCGGCGCCAGCCGAGGCATCGGCGAGGCCATCGCCCACTTGCTCGCGCAGCAAGGGGCCCATGTGATTGTTTCCAGCCGCAAGCTTGAAGGGTGCCAGCAGGTGGCCGACGCCATCATTGCCGCCGGCGGCAAGGCCACGGCTGTGGCCTGCCACATTGGTGAGCTGGAACAGATTCAGCAGGTGTTCGCCGGCATTCGCGAACAGTTCGGGCGACTGGATGTGCTGGTCAACAACGCAGCCACCAACCCGCAATTCTGTAATGTGCTGGACACTGACCCAGGGGCGTTCCAGAAGACCGTGGACGTGAACATCCGTGGTTACTTCTTCATGTCGGTGGAGGCTGGCAAGCTGATGCGCGAGAACGGCGGCGGCAGCATCATCAACGTGGCGTCGATCAACGGTGTTTCGCCCGGGCTGTTCCAAGGCATCTATTCGGTGACCAAGGCGGCGGTCATCAACATGACCAAGGTGTTCGCCAAGGAGTGTGCGCCGTTCGGTATTCGCTGCAACGCGCTACTGCCGGGGCTGACCGACACCAAGTTCGCTTCGGCACTGGTGAAGAACGAAGCCATCCTCAATGCCGCCTTGCAGCAGATCCCGCTCAAGCGCGTGGCCGACCCCAAGGAAATGGCGGGCGCGGTGCTGTACCTGGCCAGCGATGCCTCCAGTTACACCACCGGCACCACGCTCAATGTCGACGGTGGCTTCCTGTCCTGATCAGGCTTTGACGGCGACCAAGGTGTAACTCAGGGGAAGGCGCGCCGGTTGCTCGCGCAGGCGATATTCACCGTCTTCGCCCTTGACCATCTGCCCCGGCAGCGCCTCCCAGGGGATGCTCTGGTGCTCGACCAGCGCAGTCAACTGCAGGCCGTGGGCCAGCAAGGCAGTGATCACTTCGCCCAGGCCGTGGTTCCATTCGTGGGTTTCGGTGTGGGCCAGGCGCTGATCGGTTTCGACGTAGGTCTGGTCGGTGTGCCACACCGTCGGCGATTCGTGCTCGAAGTACGGATATTCGAGCTGCAGGCGATCCTGATGGTCTTCGTTGACGGCCATCAGCATCGGGTGCCCGTCGCGCAGGAACAGCCGCCCGCCCGGTTTAAGCAGTGCCGCGACGGTGCGCGCCCACGGCTCGATGCGAGGCAACCAGCAGAGCGCGCCAATACCGGTGTAGACCAGGTCGAAAGTACCCGCCGGCAGTACCTTGTCGGCGGCATAGACGTCAGCCTCGACATACGAGATGGGCTGCGCGCAACGCTCGGCCAAAGCCCGTGCCTCGGCTAGCGAAGCCTTGGAATAATCCAGGCCGCAAACCTTGGCGCCAAGGCGCGCCAGCGAGAGGGTGTCGGTGCCGATGTGGCACTGTAAATGGACCGTCTCAAGCCCGTCGATGTCGCCGAGCAGTGGCAGGTCGAAGCGTACGGTTTCGGACAAGTGCCCGTTTTGCTGGACCAGGCGTTCGACTTCGTAGTCCTTCGAAGCGGCGTGCAACGGGGCACGTTCATCCCAGCTGATGCGGTTGAGTTGCAGTGAGCGGTCCATGGAGTCGTCCTTGTGTGGAAGCGCCTTATGCTAGCCGTCACCGCGCCCCCTGCAACACAACTGTCTTGATAAAAAGTGTAAAGCCCGCGCGCCCTCTGCTGTGGCAACAAATGCCTTGCTCACTACCCTGAATACGCGGGCCCTTGCAGGAGTGGTGATAAAGCCAGCACAAGCGCCAGCAGTTACAGGCAGGTTGCAGCTGCCGCCCGGCGCTGCAGGGCCACGCCGTCGTTGCTCTTCGCGTAGTAATCCACACGCGCCCCGCCCGACTGCGGATACACGTCCACGAACGCTTCGGCCTCACGGGTATACACGGTGAACCCGCCCTGCTTGCGCGGTTCCATGTAGCCACTGGCGTCGTCACCGAACACCTGCTCTTCCTGCCAACTGAACTGGATGCACTGGGCAACCAGCGCGGGTGCCTTGTGCGAGTCGAACTGCGCAGTCGGCTTGCCGCCACGCGCGGTTTCCATGGTCGCAGAAGCGCAACCGGCCAGCATCAGCACCGCAGCCAACGGCAGAATCGCACGCATGTTCCATCCTCGGGGTCGCGAAAAAGAAGGCGACTCTAGCACTGGCAGGCATCCCGAGTGAATTGCCAGGCACTTGCCGCTGTCGCAGATAAGACATGCCGTCACAAGGAACGCATCATGAAACTGCACTATCTGCTACTCGCCGCCCTGCCTTGCCTGCCTCTGAGCGTCAGCGCCGCCCCCTCCAGCGAAGAGAGCATCACCGCCCCCGAAACCCACAACCGCGAACTGAACGTCGGCGACAAGGCTCCGGACCAGTACAAACGCGATGACCAGGCCATCAAGGACTGGAAAGCCAAGGGCCTGCCCGAGCCGGAAAAGGAAAGTCACTGGGTGCGCATGGGCAAGCACTACGTGCTGGTGCAGATCACCAATGGCGTGGTGCTGGCGATTCAACCGGCATCCTGATTCTGCACACCCTGACCAAGGCGACCCATTGCAGAGCACTTCGCCGCCGGCCAGGTACGCTCAGAGCGCGTTGATACGCTTGGACCGATCGATGCCGGTCAGCGCCACAGCCCGTTGTTGCAGGCGGGCGCCTTGGCGCTGATCGCGTGAAGCACAATTTTTTTGCCCGTCCGGGAAACCAAATCGATCGACCCCAGTCTCAGAAGGTGCCCTGTAAACCTATGCGGATCAAGGACCTATATCGTGCTCACGCGTCTTGCAAGCCTTTCTCTGGTTGCTGTTGTCCTGCTGACCGCAGGCTGCCATAGCCATCGCTACCATGATGACGACGGCTGGCGTGACCGCGACCGTGACCATCGCCACCACCATCGCCATGACCGCGACGACGATGATCGGCAATACCGCGGTGACCGCTACTACCGCTGAAGCGTCCTTTCAGCCCTGACCTGCCGCCCGTTGCGCGGCGACTTATCCTGATGATTCCTTTGAGGTTCGTATCATGCGTCTGACTCTGCCTTCCCTTGCCCTCGGCCTGCTGCTGTGCCAGGGCGCTTTCGCCGGTGACGGTACTGCCGCCATTGGCGGCGGTCTGGGGGGTGTCCTGGGCAACGTTGTTGGCCAACAGCTCGGCGGCAAGACCGGCGCAGCCATCGGTGCCGGCGTTGGCGGCGCAGCCGGCAGCGCGGTCGGTGCACGCAAGGGCAACCGTACCGAAGCCGCCATCGGCGGTGGCCTGGGCTCGGCCGGTGGCTCGCTGCTGGGCGGCGCAGTAGGCGGCAAGACCGGTTCGACCGTGGGTGCCGGCCTGGGCGGCGCGGCCGGTGGTGCCCTCGGCAACCATCTGGGCGACGACAACCGCGGCAGCAAGAAGCACCGCCGCCACCGTCACTGAGCCCGTGACCGAAGGGCCGCATAGCGGCCCTTTTTGTTGCAGCACATCAACCCCCCCTTCACTGCAAGCTGGCACACTGACTGCTACTGTCTATCGTGCCCCCGTGTGAAGGAACACCCCCTCCCCATGAACCATGAGTTGCTCTGGGTCCTCGGCCTGCTGGCCCTCGTGATTACCCTGTTCGTCATCAACCGCCCACGCATGGACGTGGTTGCGCTGTTGGTGATTCTCGCCCTGCCACTACTCGGCATCCTTACCGTAGAACAGGCCCTGGCCGGGTTCAGTGACCCCAACGTGGTGCTGATCGCCGCCCTGTTCGTGATTGGCGAAGGCTTGGTGCGCACCGGCATTGCCTATCGCATCGGCGAATGGATGAGCGAGCGGGCCGGCAATAGCGAAGCACGCCTGCTGGTACTGCTGATGGTGGCGGTGGCCGGGCTGGGATCGATCATGAGCTCCACCGGCGTGGTGGCCATTTTTATCCCGGTGGTGCTGAGCATCGCTGCACGCCTGCAGCTTTCACCCAGCCGCCTGATGATGCCACTGGCTTTTGCCGGCCTCATCAGTGGCATGCTCAGCCTGGTCGCCACACCGCCCAACGTGGTGGTGCACAGCGAGCTGGTCCGCCATGGCAAAGCGGGGTTCAGCTTCTTCAGCTTTACCCCGTTCGGCCTGGTGGTGCTGGTGCTGGGCATTGGCTACATGCTGCTGACCCGGCACTGGCTCAACGGTGAAGTGCGCAAGGATGGCCGGGTGGAAAGCCGCCGCACCTTGCTGGACCTGGTACTGGACTACAAGCTCAATGGCCGTGAACGGCGCCTGCGCATCCGCCCTCACTCGCCGCTGATCGGCCACAACCTCGGCGAACTGGAACTGCGCACCAGACACGGCGCCAACGTGATCGGCATCGAGCGCCAGCACAAGTTCACCACGCGCGTGATCGCTGCCGACTCGGGCACCGTGCTGCATCAGGGCGACGTGCTGCTGCTCGACCTGTTCGCCAAGCATGACGACCTGCGCAGCCTGTGCCAAACCATGCAACTGGAGCCGTTGCACTTCAAGGCCGCCTACTTCATCGACCAGTCCCAGGATTTGGGAATGGCGGAGGTCTCGCTGCCGCCAGGCTCGCAACTGATCGGCAAGAGTATCCTCGAACTGGCGTTTCGCACCCGCTATGGCCTCAATGTGGTCGGCCTGCGCCGCGATCAGGCAGCTATCGAAGCGCAACTGCTGGAAGAAAAGCTGCGCCTGGGTGACACCCTGCTGGTGGTCGGCCCGTGGAAGGCGGTGCGCCAGTTGCAAAGCAAGCCCAAAGACTTCCTGGTACTGAGCTTGCCCGCCGAGATCGACCTGGTCGCACCAGCCCGCACCCGCGCGCCGCAGGCGCTACTCAGCCTGGCAGTGATGGTCGGGCTAATGGTCAGCGGCGCCGTACCCAATGTGATTGCTGCGCTGATCGGCTGCCTGCTGATGGGCGCAGGCCGTTGCATCGACATGAACAGTGCTTATCGCGCCATCCACTGGCAAAGCCTGGTGCTGATCGTCGGCATGCTGCCCTTCGCCCAGGCGCTGCAGAAAACCGGCGGCATCGACCTGGCGGTGGGTGGGCTGGTGAACGTGCTGGGTGGTGCCGGCCCCAGCGCCATTCTTGCCTGCCTGTTCGCCGTCACTGCAGTGATCGGGCTGTTCATTTCCAACACCGCCACCGCAGTACTGATGGCACCGGTGGCTGTCAGCACTGCGGCGCAGTTGGGCATGTCACCCTACCCGTTCGCCATGACCGTAGCGCTGGCCGCGTCGGCGGCGTTCATGACGCCGGTGTCATCACCGGTCAACACGCTCGTGCTTGGGCCCGGGCAATACCGCTTTGCTGACTTCGTCAAGATTGGCGTACCGTTCACCGTGCTGGTGATGCTGGTTACCGTCGTGATGGTGCCGTGGTTCTTTGGACTGTGAGGAAAGCGGCCAGGAGTAGAGGCAATTTGACATTATCGCAACCAATCGCGGCAGATTGACATCAACCACCCTGACCCAACACACTGCGGGTAATTGCCCCAGGTGCTCCATCGCGTTGTCCTGGATTTCGTTTCCGCTTGCCGGTCGAGTTCATGGTTTTTCCAGCCCAATCGCGCGTGTTGCCTTATATCGTTGTACTTGGCGTGACCTTTGCCCTCACCCTGGGCGGCATCCTGGCACGCCCGATCGAATCGCTGTCGCTGTTTTGGCCAGTGAATGCGGTACTGGCCGGCATACTCCTGCGCTATCCCCGTCAAGCCACGTTTACCGGCTTTAGCCTGGTGTGGCTGGCCATGGTCGGCGCCGACCTGCTGTGTGGCAGTGCCTGGGTGCCGGCGCTGTGGTTCAACCTGTGCAATCTTGGTGTGGTGGTCACCCTCTGGCAACTGCTGTCGCGCTTGCCACGCATGCACCGGCGCATGCGCAGCCCGCACGGCGTACTCCGCGTGTTCGCCGCCTGCGCCGCCGCTGCCGTGGTAGCGGCCAGCATGGCAGCGGCAATGGCCGCACCGTGGTTCCAACAGTCGTTGCGCGCCACCTGGCTAGCCTGGTTCAGCGAACAGTTCTCGACCGGCGTGCTGGTGCTGCCAGTGCTGCTCACTGCGCCCTCGGTACGGGCCTTGATGCGTGGCGGCGCGCAACCCATCCGCCTGGCGCCGTTGCTGGTGCTGCTGGCCTCGCTGGCATTCAGCATCGCCTTTGGTGGCCCGGGTGCCATTGCTTTCCCGATTGCCGCGTTACTGTGGTGTGCCTGGACCTACTCACCGTTCCTGGTATCACTGCTGACACTCACGGCCGGCAGTACGCTGATCGTGGCCGTGGCGCAAAACCTCATGCACTTCAGCGTGCCGCAGAGCGAGCCTGGGGTTACCACGCTGATGTCGGCGCGCCTGGGCATCGCCATGCTGGTGCTCGGGCCGTTGGTGGTGGCCTGCGTCAGCCAGGCCAACCGTAGCCTCATGGCCCGTCTGGCGCACCAGGCCACCGTCGATCACCTCACCGGCGTGCTCACCCGCAGCGCCTTCACACGCCGCGCCAACGCGCTGCTGGAGAGCCGCCAACAGCACGCCCAGGCGCTGCCACTGACCCTGATGATGCTGGACGTCGATCACTTCAAGTCGATCAACGATGCCCACGGCCATGCCGTCGGCGACCAGGTGCTGCGCCAATTCGCCAGCACCCTGCAGGACCAACTGCACAACGATGAATTGATCGCACGCCTGGGTGGCGAAGAATTCGTTGTCATCCTGCCCGGACTTGCGCCAGATCGGGCCAACTTCACCGCGGAACGCCTGCGCCGCGCCATACAGGACCTGCACGTGACACAGGCCGACCAGCGCCTGCAGATTACCGTGAGTATCGGTGTGGCAGGCTGCGACGCAGACATGCCGGCCCCCAGCCTCGACGAACTGCTGGCCAGTGCCGACCAGGCGCTGTACCGGGCCAAGGCCCGGGGCCGCAACCGCGTCGAACAGGCCGAAGCACAGCGCCTGGTGATCTGAACTAGCCGATCAGCAGGTCCCACGACAGCTTGGCGATCAGCACACACAACAGCACCAGGAACAGCCCGCGGACAAAACCGGCCCCCTTGCGTACCGCCAGCCAGGTACCGGTCAGCGCGCCGAGAATGTTACACACCGCCATGGGCAAGGCGATGGCGTACAGCACGTTGCCGGTCGGCACGAAGAACACCAGCGCCGCCAGGTTGGTGGCAATGTTTACCACCTTGGCCGAAGCCGAAGCGTGCAGAAAGTCCAGGGCAAAGAAGCGGATGAACAGGAAGATCAGAAAACTACCGGTGCCGGGGCCGAACAGGCCATCGTAGAAGCCGATAGCGCCGCCGATCAGCACTGCCAGGCATTGCTCCTTGCGGCCGATCTGCGCAGGTTTGTGCAAGGTGCCGAAGTCCTTCTTGCAGAAGGTGTAGATAGCCATCAGCACGATCAGCACCAGCACTGCCGGGCGCATGACACTGGGGGGTACCAGCGACACCGTGGCGGCCCCCGCGAACGACATGACAAAGGCACTGAGTGCCGCCGGTACGATCAACCCCCAATCCAGCGTCACTTTACGGATGAACGAGCGGGCCGCGAAAGCCGTGCCGAACACGGACGCCAGCTTGTTGCTGCCGAGCAATGCCGCTGGTTGCGCGGTGGGCAACACGTTGAACAACGCCGGGATCTGGATCAGCCCGCCACCACCCACCGCGGCGTCGATCAACCCAGCGGCGAAGGCGAACACAGAAAGCACAGCAATATCCATCATGACGCGGTTCCAGGCAGTGAAGACGCCTGCAAGGCTAATCAAAGTGGCGCGCTTGTGTTGAAATGCCATATTGCAATAACTGCAACAAGGAGCAGGCAATGGCATTGGACATGCTGCGGGAAATCCAGGCGTTCGTCAGCGTCGCACACAAGCGCAGCTTCGTTGCTGCCGCCCGCGCGCTGGGGCGCTCACCCAGCACAGTTACACGTGCTGTACAAACCCTGGAAGACAATACGGGAAGCAAACTACTCAACCGCAACGCCAACGCCGTAACCCTGACCGAGGCCGGCGAGCGCTTGCTGCCGCATGCCGAACGCTTGCTGGATGTGCAACGCGATGCCGCCGACGAACTGGCCGCGCTCAGCGGCAGCGCCCAAGGCTGGATTCGCTTTGCCGCGCCGCAACTGCTGGGAGAGCATGTACTACCGCAAGTGCTTGCCGAGTTTTCCCGCCGCTACCCCCAAGTGACGCTGGACGTCCAGTACAGCGACGAAGCCCTTGACCCGCTGCAAGGTAAATTCGACTTCGTGGTGCGCGGTGCATTCCCGCAATCGAGCGAACTGATCGGCTACCCGCTTTGGCCCTACCAGCGCCACCTGTATGCCAGCCCGGCATATCTGGCCCTGGCTGGCACACCGCAACACCCGGAAGACCTGAATGGACACACCTTGATCCTGCATACCGCGCCACGCATCCTCAAGGCCTGGCACTTCTGCCACGATGGCCAGATCACCAGCCTGCGCCCCAGGCCCAGGCTCCGCCTGGGCTCAGGAAGCGCTGTCTACCACAGCACCCTGGCCGGCGCCGGCATTGCCCGCCTCGCCGCCTGGGTCGGCGAAGCACAGGTCAAGGTCGGCCGCCTGGTCCGAGTGTGTCCGCAGTACCGCCTGACGTCCAGCAGCGGCCAGGACCCACAGATGCATGCTGTATACCCTGCCGGCGAGTTGCCGGCGCGGGTACGTGACTTGCTGGTAGCCCTACGCCAAGCCGACTCGCCCCTCTGAAACAGACCATGAAACGACTGTTCAATTTCTGCTCAATTTAACAGAGCCCGCCGCGGATCTGGCTTACAGCACTTTATCCACAGACCTACCCACGTTTTTTGTGGACAGATTTCCCAGCGTAAAGAACGACTTATCGCACAAGCAGCAATGCCGAATTGGCCAGCTTGACCAGCTCGATCCACTCCTGCGTACTGATTGACCCGGCTTGCTCAAGCGCCTCGGCATTGCGCAGTGCCTGATCATAGCCCGGCTCATCAAGCTGGCCTTCGGCGAGATAACGCCTACGCCACTCCAGCATGGCTGAAGTGCCTTTCTTGCATTCCATCAATCTATCGACTCCAAGGCAAAATACCGCCGAATAAGCGGCGGCGGGAGACTACACGAGGCTTTTGCACTTGAGAATGACTTGCACCTACCGCTGATCCAGCAGTGCAACGAGGAAGACTACCGGCCATTTGCCAATAGCGTGGGCCCGTCGCTTGAAGTGGACGGGCCGCGCAGGGAAAAAGCAGTTGAACTCAGCTTGGTGGAATGGTGCCAAGAATACCAATCAGAATGGTCAGCAGCAGAAAACCACCCAGGAACAGCGCCAGCTTGCCCATTGGAACCTCTACAGTTGTGATGCGGGAATGGGCACATTGTCGAGCTTGGGCTGATACGGTTACAGATTCAGGTTTATGGAAAAAAAGCGGATCAGATGCGATGCGCGGATGCCGCCGGGCTGGACTCAGCCGCAGTGGTTGACGCTGACCACGTGTCGCTCGCGGGCCGGCAATTGATACACGAAGTTTCTAAACACGCCTCCAGGCTTGCGCAGTACCTGCGCCGGGTACGCTGCCCCTCGAAAGCTCTTGAGCCCAGCCAATACGGTAGATTGAGCTTGCCTGGGAGGACACGATCTGAAACACGGTTTGTAGGATTGTTTACCGCAATCTGTAGGAAATGGCGTGGCAATGAGTCTTGCCTGTATGAAACATCAGTTTCTCAGGCAAATTCGAGCTGCTACGGTCCATTTTTCCTACAACGGTACGGAAGCCTACAGCGTGAGAAAAGCATGGACTCGTTCAAAACCTCTGCACTGAAGTTGCAGAAAAATCTGCTAGACCTGCGCGTTGCGCGTGAGCGCCTGAGAGGTGAAGGCAAGGACAAGGAAGCAGATCAACTCGCTGGGCCGATCGCGCGGCTTGAGGAGGCCATCC